>NZ_JBHVST010000059.1:0-72987 GCF_042885015.1 Streptomyces sp. NPDC058086
GGTCCAAGCCACCACGGCCCCCTCGGCGCACGGGTCAGGACGCGTCGTCGTTCTCGAACGGATTCGGCACGGTGTACACCTCACAAACGCGTACGGAACTGCTGTCCCGACGATCCTGGCGAGCCGCTCTACAGGTTTCCTGCGGCGGCTGCCGCCCAGCCCCCGTGCAGGCCGCGAAAGTAGATCTCGGCCATGGGTGATCACATCCCTGGACGCCGGCCGGATCAGGCAGCCCGTAGCGAAACCGTTGCCGTTCCGGAGGATGTCCCCCACAGCGAGCGCATAGTGTGTGGTGCCGTTCAGAGACACCGAACGATGCACCTGTGTCCCGCACCCAGGGACTCCGGATCGGCGGATCCTGACAGGTTCTCTTACGTCCAGGGGGAGTTACACCATGCGATCCATACGCCCGCCCTTCGCCGCTCGTCGAGGGAGGAGCGCGCGCCGCAGAACCTCCCCCGTACTGGCCGCCGTCGGCCTGACGGCGGCGCTGGCGCTGACCGCCACCGGCTGCAACTCGGGCGACAGCAACGCGAGCGGCCAGGCCGGCGCGTCGGCGTCCCAGAGCGGCGACGACAAGATCAAGATCCCGGACGACATCAAGAACAAGCTCAAAGAGCACGGGATCGACATCGACAAGTGGAAGAACGGCGCCTGGAAGAACTGGAACAAGGACGACTGGCTGCGCGAGGCCAACGACTTCGTCAACCCCATCATCAAGGGGCTGTGGAACCCGGACCGCATGCGCGGCGCCGACGACCCGGACAAGAACAAGGGCGTCGACGAGAACGACCTCTCCGGTGACCAGGGCGTCACCGACGCCACTCCGGCGCCCGTGGCGGCGAAGGCCGTGAGCGCCGCCTACCACGACAGCGTGCCCGAGGCGGGCAAGGTGTTCTTCGACTCTCCCGAGGGCACGATGGTCTGCTCGGCGACCGTGGTCGAGGACCCCGCGCACCCGGGCAAGTCGAACCTCGTGTGGACCGCGGGCCACTGTGTGCACGCCGGCAAGAAGGGCGGCTGGTACCGCAACATCGCCTTCGTTCCCTCGTACAACAACGCCGGCAGGACGTCCGCACAGTTGCAGAACGCAGCCAGGACGGAGGTCGCTCCTTACGGCGTCTGGTGGAGCGACGGGGCTCAGACCTCGGACCAGTGGATCGCCCAGGGCGGCTCCACCGGCGGCCAGGGCGCGTCGTACGACTACGCGGTCCTGCATGTGACGCCGGAGAAGGGCAGCAACGGCAAGTCCCTTGAGGAGACGGTCGGTTCGGCGCTCCCGGTGAACTTCAACGCCCCGGCCGTGCCCAAGGTCGCGAGCATCACGGCGACCGGTTACCCGGCGGCGGCGCCGTTCGACGGGCAGAAGCTCTACCAGTGCACCGACAGGCCCGGCCGACTGTCGATCGCCAAGGCGGACCCGACGATGTACCGCATCGGGTGCACCATGACCGGTGGTTCGTCCGGCGGCGGCTGGGTGGCGACCGGGTCGGACGGCAAGCCCGCCCTGGTGTCCAACACCTCGATCGGCCCGGTCAGCGCGGGCTGGCTGGCGGGTCCGCACCTGGGTGCGGTCGCCAAGGGTGTGTACGACTCGGTGAGCAAGAAGTTCGCGAGCCAGTGAGACGACGATGCGCGGGCCGGTGACCCGACGGGCCTGACAGGGCTCGCACACGGGCCGCACGGGCGCCGGTGGGGTGGTGCACAGAAACCTTCACCACTCCACCGGCGTTCGTCCTCAATTGCCCGGGCATAGTGAGGTGTCAGTACTTCAACGGGGGTTTCACCAGCATGCGTTCCGTACGTGGGCGCGGCCGACGCCGCGTTCTCACCGCCACCGGCCTCGCCGCCGCCCTGGCACTCACCGCCACCGCCTGCAACTCGGGCGACGACAAGGGGAGCGGTCAGTCCACCGCCTCTTCGTCGCAGAACGGGTCCCAGAACGGCTCCGGGAGCGGCGACGACAAGATCAAGATCCCGGACGCCGTCAAGAGCAAGCTCAAAGAGCACGGCATCGACGTCGACCAGTGGAAGAACGGCGGCTGGAAGAACTGGGACAAGGACAAGTGGCTCAGTGAGGCCAAGGACTTCGTCAACCCGGTGATCGCGGGGCTGTGGAAGCCCGAGCGCATGAAGTCCGCCAAGGACCCTGACAAGACGATCTCGGCGAAGGACACGGCGGCCGACCAGGGCGTCAGCGACCCGGATCCGGCGCCGGTCGAGGCCACGGCGGAGAAGATCCCGTACCACGACCACGCCGCCCCGGTCGGGAAGGTCTTCTTCGACTCCCCCGAGGGCTCGATGGTCTGCTCCGGGACCGTCGTCAAGGATGTCAACCACCCGGGCAAGTCCAACCTGGTGTGGACGGCGGGCCACTGTGTGCACGCCGGCGGCAAGGGCGGCTGGTACCGCAACATCGCCTTCGTGCCCGCGTACAACGACCAGGGCAGGTCCGAGTCCGAGCTGAGGAACGCCTCCGCCGCGCAGATCGCCCCATACGGCCAGTGGTGGGCCGACTGGGCCTCCACCTCGAACCAGTGGATCGCGGGCGGCGACGAGACGGGCGGCGCGGGCGCCCCGTACGACTACGCGCTCCTGCACGTGAAGCCGGAGCAGGGCTCGAAGTCCCTGGAGGAGACGGTCGGCAACGCGCTGGACGTGGACTTCTCGGCACCCTCCGCCCGGGACGTCAGCACGATGGGCGCCTGGGGCTACCCGGCCGCGCCGCCGTACAACGGCCTGAAGATGTTCAAGTGCGTCGACCGGCCGGGCCGGCTGTCGCTGAGCCCGGGCCTGCCGACGATGTACCGCATCGGCTGCACCATGACCGGCGGTTCCTCCGGCGGCGGCTGGTTCCGGGTCGTCGACGGCAAGGCCGAGCTGGTCTCGAACACCTCGATCGGCCCGGCCGACAACGCCTGGCTCGCCGGGCCGCAGCTCGGCAAGGGCGCGCAGGCGCTCTACGAGAACATGAGCAAGCGGTACGGCGGACAGTAGGCGCCGCGCTCACCCGGCCACGGCGAAGGCCCGCCCCCTGCGAGAGGGGGCGGGCCTTCGTACGTCGCCGCGGGCGGCAACGGGAGGGTCAGAGCGCGACCGGCGCCGGAACGTACGGCGTGAGGTCCGCCGCCAGTTCCTCGTGCACCCGCACCTTGAGCAGGGTGCCCTCCGGGGTGTGCTCCTCGGAGATCACCTCGCCCTCGGAGTGGGCGCGCGCGACCAGCCTGCCGTGCGTGTACGGCACGAGCGCCTCGATCTCGACCGAGGGGCGGGGCAGCTCGTTGTCGATGAGCGCGAGCAGCTCGTCGATGTTCATCCCGGTGCGGGCCGAGACCGCGATGGAACGCTTCTCGATCCGCATCAGCCGCTGGAGGACCAGCGGGTCGGCCGCGTCCGCCTTGTTGATCACCACGATCTCGGGCACGTCGGTCGCACCGACGTCGCGGATGACCTCGCGCACGGCGGCGAGCTGCTCCTCCGGCGCCGGGTGCGAGCCGTCCACCACGTGCAGGATCAGGTCGGAGTCGCCAACCTCCTCCATCGTGGAGCGGAACGCCTCGACGAGGTGGTGCGGCAGGTGGCGTACGAACCCGACCGTGTCGGCCAGGGTGTACAGCCGCCCGCTCGGGGTCTCGGCCCGGCGCACGGTCGGGTCGAGGGTCGCGAACAGCGCGTTCTCGACCAGCACGCCCGCGCCGGTGAGGCGGTTGAGCAGGGAGGACTTGCCCGCGTTGGTGTACCCGGCGATGGCGACCGAGGGCACCTTGTTCCTGCGGCGCTCCTGGCGCTTGATCTCGCGGCCGGTCTTCATGTCCGCGATCTCCCGGCGCATCTTCGCCATCTTCTCGCGGATCCGACGCCGGTCCGTCTCGATCTTGGTCTCACCGGGACCACGGGTGGCGAGGCCGCCGCCCTTGCCGCCGCCCATCTGACGGGACAGCGACTGACCCCAGCCGCGCAGCCTCGGCAGCATGTACTGCATCTGCGCGAGCGCGACCTGCGCCTTGCCCTCTCGGGACTTGGCGTGCTGGGCGAAGATGTCGAGGATCAGGGCCGTACGGTCGATGACCTTGACCTTGACGACGTCTTCGAGGTGGATCAGCTGGCCGGGGCTCAGCTCACCGTCGCAGATCACGGTGTCGGCGCCGGACTCCAGGACGATGTCCCGCAGCTCGTTGGCCTTGCCGGATCCGATGTACGTGGCCGCGTCGGGCTTGTCCCGGCGCTGGACGACGCCGTCGAGCACGAGCGCGCCCGCGGTCTCCGCGAGGGCTGCCAGCTCGGCGAGGGAGTTGTCCGCGTCCTGAATGGTTCCCGTGGTCCACACACCGACGAGGACGACGCGCTCCAGACGGAGCTGTCGGTACTCGACCTCGGTGACGTCCTCGAGTTCGGTGGAGAGGCCGGCCACACGGCGCAGGGCCGCGCGCTCGGAGCGGTCGAACTGCTCGCCGTCCCGCTCTCCGTCGATCTCGTGGCTCCAGGCGACGTCCTCTTCCATCAGGGCATCGGCCCGAAGACCTTCGGGGTAGTTCTGCGCGAGGCTCTGCGCGTCCTGGGAAGGGGAAGAAGAGGAGGTCATTGGATCCTTACGTCGATGGGGACACCGATACGTCACTGGAGGTATCGATGGCGTCACTGGTGAAACCTGTTCGGCGACGGACACCGCCCGTCACAAGGGAGAACGTCCGGGACCACCGGGAGATTCCCGGATTCCGCCGGGCCAACCCTCCGCGGGGCCACGCCGCCGACCTGATGATGGTCGCACGGCACGTCCCGTCTCGTCACCCGAGTTCTCAGGCGCCCCTGCGCGCCTTCGGAGCGTCGCTCTTCCAGTCCGGGTGCCCGGGCATCGGCGGCGTCTTCGTGTCGTAGAGCCAGGTCCGGAAGAACCCGCTCAGGTCACGGTTCGCGAGATCGGACGCGAGCCGCTCGAAGTCCGCGGTCGTGGCGGTGCCGTCCCGGTGAAAGGCGACCCAGGCGCGCTCCAGGCGCTCGAAGGCGGGGTGTCCGATCTCCTGACGCAGCGCGTAGAGGGCGAGCGCGGCCCCGTCGTAGACGCTCGGCCGGAAGATGCTGATCTTCTGCCCCGGGGAGGGCGCCTTGGGCGCCGCGGGCGGCCCTCCGGCGGCCCGCCAGGAGTCGGAGGCGCGGTAGGCCGCCTTCATGCGGGTCTCCATGGGCTTGTCCGCCTTCTCCTCCGCGTACAGGGCCTCGTACCAGGTCGCGTGTCCCTCGTTGAGCCACAGGTCGGACCAGGCGCGGGGGCTGACGCTGTCGCCGAACCACTGGTGCGACAGCTCGTGCACCATGATCGACTCGACGTACCACTTCGGCAGCGCGGGCTCCGTGAACAGGCCTCTTTCGAAGAGGGAGAGTGTCTGCGTCTCCAGCTCGAAACCGGTCTGCGCCTCGGCCATCAGCAGCCCGTAGGTCTCGAAGGGGTACGGGCCGACCTTGCTCTCCATCCAGGCGATCTGGTCGGGCGTCTTCTTGAGCCACGGTTCGAGCAGCTTGCTGTCCTTGGTGGGCACGACGTCCCGGACCGGCAGGCCGTGCGGACCCTCGCGGTGCAGCACGCTGGAGCGGCCGATGGACACCTGGGTGAGTTCGGTGGCCATGGGGTGCGCGGTGCGGTATGTCCACGTGGTGGACTTGCCGGCGTGGTCGACCCCGCTGGGCAGTCCGTTGGCCACGGCCGTGTACCCGTCGGGCGCGGTGACGTGGATGGTGAACATCGCCTTGTCCGAGGGGTGGTCGTTGCACGGGAAGACCATGTGCGCGGCGTCGGCCTGGTTGGCCATGGCGAGGCCGTCCTTCGTCCGCACCCAGCCGCCGTCCCCGTGGCCAGTGGTGACCGGATCGCTCGAGTGCCGGACGGTGATCCGCATCCAGCCTCCCGCGGGCACCGGATCCCTGGGCGTCACCACCAGGTCCTCACCGGCGTTCGTGAACGTCGCCGGCGCACCGTTGACCTCGACGGACTCCACCTTGCCGTGGGTGTAGTCCAGATTGACGCGCTCGAGCCGCTCGGACGTCACGGCGTCGATCGTGGTGACGGCCGCCAGCGGCTTGTCGTTGACGCCGGGGTAGGTGAAGGAGAGGTCGTACAACTTGACGTCGTACCCGGGATTGCCCAGGTGCGGGAAGAGGCGGTCACCGATGCCGAGGGGCGTGGCCGGGGACGGGGCGCTCGCGGCGACGAGACAGACCGAGACGGCTGAGGCGAGGAGCGCCCCCTGGATACGACGGTTCCTGGTGCGGGGGGTGAGCAGCATGGACCACGGCTACCAGCGCGCACCCGCCCCACGGCGACGACTCGCGCCGGACCCACCCGATCGGGTGCTACGGCATGGCAGCCGCCGCGTGCTGCGCCCGGCTCACGTCGTACACGCCCGGCACGTTCCGCATCGCGCGCATCAGCCCGGGAAGGTGGGCCGCGTCCGGGAGTTGGAGCGTGTACGTGTGGCGTACGCGCTGCTGGCTGGGGGGTTCGACGGTCGCCGAGACGATCGCGACGCCCTCCAGGGCGATGGCTTCGGTGAGGTCGGCGAGCAGATGCGGGCGTCCGAAGGACTCGGCGACCAGCGTGACCCGGCACTCGGTGGTGTCGCCCCAGCGCACTTCCACCTCCGCGCGCCCCGAGCTCTTCATGCGCGCCACTCCGGCGCACTCCACGCGGTGGACTGTCACCACTCCCCCGCGTACGGCGAAGCCGGTCACCTCGTCGGGCGGTACGGGCGTACAGCAGCCCGCGAGGCGTACGGAGGCGCCGGGCTGGTCGACTACGGCGTTCGCGGCGGCGGGGCGGGCGGCAGGGGCGTCGGTGGGGCGGGTGGCGGATGCGTCCGTGAGGCGGGCCGTGGGTGCCTCGGCGGACGGCCTGAGGGCCGCGGCCGGGGTCTCGGGGGTTTCCGGGGCTTCCCTGGCCGCCAGGTCCTCCGTGTCGACGGGCGAGGGGTGTGCGGCCAGCCAGCGCTGGATGGCGATCCGTGCGGCGGGCGTGTGCGCGTGCTCCAGCCACTCTCTGGAGGGCTCCGAGGCGGGGTCCTGGCCCATGAGGAGCTGCACGGTGTCGCCGTCCTTCAGGACCGTACTGAGCGTCGCCAGGCGGCCGTTGACGCGGGCGCCGATGCAGGCGTGCGCGTCCTCGCCGTACTGCGCGTACGCGGCGTCCACGCAACTGGCGCCCTCCGGAAGGCCCAACGAGCCGCCGTCGGCGCGGAAGACGGTGATCTCGCGGTCCTGGGCGAGGTCTTCGCGCAGCGTGGACCAGAACGTGTCCGGGTCCGGGGCGCCCTCCTGCCAGTCGAGGAGCCGGGAGAGCCAGCCGGGGCGGGTGGGGTCCACCCGCTCGCCGTCCAGCGGGCGTCCGCCACCGCCCGGCCGGCCCTCGGACTGCTCGTCCGACTGCTCCTCCGAAGGAGGGGCGTAGGGATTGCCGAGTGCGATGACCCCGGCCTCGGCGACCTTGTGCATCTGGTGGGTGCGGATGAGGACTTCGGCGATCTCGCCGTCACCGCTCGCGACGGCCGTGTGCAGCGACTGGTACAGGTTGAACTTGGGGACCGCGATGAAGTCCTTGAACTCCGAGACGACCGGGGTGAGACAGGTGTGCAGTTCGCCGAGGACGCCGTAGCAGTCGGCGTCCTCGTTCACGAGCACCAGGAGACGTCCGAAGTCGGCGCCGCGCATGGGACCGCGTTTGCGTGACACGCGGTGCACCGAGACGAAGTGCCGTGGCCTTATGAGGACTTCGGCCTGGATCCCGGCCTCGCGCAGGACCGTGCGCACCTCCTCGGCGATCTCGGCGAGCGGGTCGCTCGCGCGCGAGGCGTTGTCGACGATCAGTTCCCTGGTGTGCTCGTACTCCTCGGGGTGCAGGATCGCGAAGACGAGGTCCTCGAGCTCGGTCTTGAGCGCCTGGACGCCGAGCCGTTCGGCGAGCGGGATCAGCACGTCCCTGGTGACCTTGGCGATGCGCGCCTGTTTCTCGGGGCGCATGACGCCGAGCGTGCGCATGTTGTGCAGCCGGTCGGCGAGTTTGATCGACATCACGCGGACGTCGTTGCCGGTGGCGACGAGCATCTTGCGGAACGTCTCGGGCTCGGCGGCCGCCCCGTAGTCCACCTTTTCCAGCTTGGTGACGCCGTCGACGAGATAGCAGACCTCGTCGCCGAACTCATCGCGTACCTGATCGAGCGTCACTTCCGTGTCCTCGACGGTGTCGTGGAGCAGGGAGGCGGTCAACGTCGTGGTCTCCGCGCCGAGTTCGGCGAGGATCAGGGTCACGGCGAGCGGATGGGTGATGTACGGCTCACCGCTTTTGCGCATCTGGCCGCGGTGCGAGGACTCCGCCAGTACGTAGGCCCGGCGCAGCGGTTCCAGGTTCGCGTCGGGGTGGTGGGCGCGGTGTGCCTCGGCCACGTGGCCGATCGCGTCGGGCAACCGGTCGCGGGACGTCGTGCCGAGCAGCGCGGCGCGGCCGAGGCGGCGCAGATCGATCCGAGGTCGGCTCTTCCTGCGGTGCGATGGGGGTACCCCCTGCTCATGGGGGTCCCCCCGCTCGAGCGAAGTCGAGAGTGGGGGAGAAGCCGGGAGCCCGGGGGAGGGCGTTGCAGGGGCTGGCGTCGCGGGGTTCGTCGCCTCCGCACTCATGGGCACCTCCGGCTGCGTAGACCGGCGGACGGGGTGCCCCATGGCATACACGGCTCAGGGGTTGGTCCCGATTCCCCCGTCCGGGCCGGTGCTTGATGCTACCGAGCCCACCACGCCCGACTGACCGCCTCTCGCCGAGCGTGAAACGGATCACCCATTCGAGCGAAGGTTCAGGGGGTTTGCGGACGCGAGGATTTGGAAGGAACGGGGGTTACGACATCGTCCGGGACGTCCGTTCAGAACCGGACGGTGTCCAGCCACTCCGCGTCGAGCTCGCCCTCGGCGACGATCACCGCGGGGCCCGTCATCTCGATCTCGCCGTCCGGGCGCTCGGTGATCACCAGACGGCCACCGGGCACGTCGACGGTGTACGTCGACGGCGTCCCCGTCGCGCCCGGGTCGGCTCCGTCGCGGCGGGCCGCCGCGACGGCCACGGCGCACGCGCCCGTCCCGCACGAGCGGGTCTCCCCGGAGCCGCGCTCGTGGACGCGCACGGCGACGTGGTGCGGCCCCCGGTCGACCACGAATTCGACGTTCACCCCGTCCGGGTAGGCCGCGGCCGGAGCGAAAGGCGGCGGTGTGAACAGGTTGCCGGCGTGCGCGAGGTCGTCCACGAAGGCGACGGCGTGCGGGTTGCCCATATTGACGTTGCGCGCGGGCCAGCTGCGCTCGCCGACGCTCACGGTGACGTCCCCTTCGGGGAGGACCGCCTTGCCCATGCCGACGGTGATGCCGCCGTCCTTGGCGAGGTGCACGCTCTTCACGCCCCCGCGCGTGGCGACCGCGATGTCCCCTTCGGCCACGTGTCCGGCACGCTGGAGGTACCGCGCGAACACCCGCACTCCGTTGCCGCACATCTCCGCGACGGAGCCGTCGCCGTTGCGGTAGTCCATGAACCACTCCGCTTCGGCCGCCATCTCCTTGGCCTCGGGGTGCGCGGCGGACCGGACGACATGCAGCAGACCGTCGCCGCCGATGCCCGCGCGGCGGTCGCACAGGGCGGCCACGGCGGTCGGGGGCAGGTCGATGGCGTTCTCCGGGTCCGGGAGGATCACGAAGTCGTTCTCGGTCCCGTGACCCTTGAGGAAGGCGATCCGCGTGCTCATTCCTCGATCCTACGGGGTCGGTCCGACACCCCGGTCCCGGCAGGGGACCCAGGTGACGGCGGACCTCAGCGGAGGCGGGCGACGCGCCAGACGGCCAGTACCGCCACCGCCGCGACCACCACGACGTACGCGAGCACGACACGCCAGTCCAGACGGCGGCCGGAGCCCCGCGGCGGCAGGCCCGGCCAGACGTAGCCGACCCGGCGGGCCGCCATCATGCCCCAGCCCGCGGCGCACGAGCAGATCAGCAGGCCGAGCATGGCGACCACCGCGCCGCCGTCACCGAACTCGAAGGCCAGCGGGAAGGCGAACATCAGGGAGCCCGTCGCGGCCAGGATCACGATCGGCGCGAGCTGCCAGATCCGCAGCCGACGCTGCGGGCGCAGCTCGACCTCGACCTCGGGCGGCACCATCTCGTCCGGTGCCGGCCCGTCGGCGCTCACGCCGCCGGAAGGCTCGTCGGGCCCGTCGGAGCTCAGCGGAGCACCGTCGGCACCCGGCCGCTCACCGTCGCCGCCCAACCGGTCCCCGTCAGGGCCCGGTCGATCTCCGACGAAGTCCTGACGATCCAGCGGTTCCAGCGGCTTCTGCTGCTCCTGCGCGGTGTCGTGCTCCGCGTCCTGTGCGGTGTCGCGAGGGCCGGCCTCCATCGCCACGCGCCCTCCCAACTCGGACTCCACTTGGTCGATCGAAGCTCGATGATGGCACGGCGCCGAAGGCCCGGACGGCGGCCGGAGCGTCCCGATGCCATGACGTGATCAGGCTGTGACCGGTCGTTCGACCAACGCCAGGGCGAGCTGCGGGAGTTCTGTGAGATCCGCCGCAGCGCCGCTCAGCCAGTGCACCCGGGGATCGCGCCGGAACCAGGAGTCCTGACGCCGCGCGAAGCGTTTGGTGGCCCGTACGGTCTCGGCGCGCGCCTCGGCGTCGGTGCACTCCCCGGCGAGCGCCGCGAGCACCTGCTGGTACCCGAGCGCACGCGATGCCGTACGCCCCTCACGCAGTCCGTGCGCCTCCAGCGCACGCACCTCGTCGACGAGCCCCGCCTCCCACATTCGGTCGACGCGGCGCGCGATGCGGTCGTCGAGCTCGGGGCGCGTGACGTCGACGCCGATCTGCAGGGTGTCGTAGACGGAGTCGTGACCGGGGAGGTTGGCGGTGAAGGGTTTTCCGGTGATCTCGATGACCTCGAGGGCGCGGACGATACGGCGGCCGTTGCTGGGCAGGATCGCGTGCGCGGCCTCCGGATCGGCCGTGGCCAGACGCGCGTGCAGCGCTCCGGAGCCACGCAGCGTGAGCTCCTCCTCCAGCCGGGCCCGCACCTCGGGGTCGGTGCCGGGGAACTCCAGATTGTCGACGGCCCCACGCACGTACAGCCCGGAGCCACCCACCAGGATCGGCCAGCGGCCCTCGGCGAGCAGCGTGTCGATGTGGGCGCGGGCGAGCCGCTGATACTCGGCGACGCTGGCCGTGACGGTCACGTCCCAGATGTCCAGGAGATGGTGCGGGATCCCGCCGCGCTCCTGCGTCGTCAGCTTGGCGGTACCGATGTCCATCCCTCGGTACAACTGCATGGAGTCGGCGTTGACGACCTCACCGCCGAGCCGTTGGGCGAGGTAAACGCCCAGATCGGACTTTCCTGCGGCGGTCGGTCCTACGACGGCGATGACCCGGGGGGCGGGGGGTGCGCTACTCACCGCCACAGTCTCGCAAACCTCGGGGCCTCTCCTCGAACGAGCTACGTGACGCCACGGGCCCCGGGTCGTTGCCTGTTGCGAGGTTCCAGCCGCCGGTTTTCGAGAGCCGGTGACCCGTGCGACGCAATGGGACGCACCGGGTGACGCGGGATTTCGCCCTCACGAGTAACGTATGGAGTGGATATGGGCGTTTTTGCACGACTTCTTGGAAGGTCGAAGGCTACGGAGGAGGCGTCAACCGCCGCGATGGAGGCCGACACACGAACGGCCGATACCGAGGCGGAGGTGACGGAGGAGGCGAAGGGTTCGCCCGAGAAGTCCGAAGGCTCCGCGAGCCCGGCCGGCTCCGCGGGCGAGGACGGGGCCGCCGCGACCGAGCCCGCGGGGGCCGCCGCGTCGGACGATGTCGAGATCCCCCAGCAGCAGACCGCGGAGAAGGCCGCGGACAACGAGGCCGGCGAAGGCGCCCGCACGTAACTGTCCCGCGAGGGAAGGTGGACCATGAGTCTCCTGGACAATTTGAAAGCCAAGCTGGCACCCGCCAAGGACAAGGTCTCGGACCTCGCGCAACAGCACGGGGACAAGGTCACCCACGGTCTCGACAAGGCCGCGAAGGTGGTCGACGAAAAGACCAAGGGCAAGTACAGCGACAAGATCCAGACGGGCACGGGCAAGGCGAAGGGCGCCATGGACCGACTCGCGCACAAGGAAACCGACAGCGCCACGCCGCCGCCGGACATGCCCCCACCGCCTCCGGCGTCCTGACGGGCACATATCAGCACGCATCACGCATCGGCGGACGGCCGCGGAGCACACCGGCTCCCGGCCGTCCGCCGTGTCCGGGCCGCCGTGTCCAGCCGGCCGTATCGGGGTTCAGCTCTGTCGGCCGGCGGCTTTCCCGGGCGGAGTCCCAGGAGTCCTAAGAGCCCTAGGACCAGGCCGCCACCACGTACCCCACCCCGTACGGCGCGTCCTCGTACAGCAGGGCGCCGCCCAGGTCCGCACCCTCGGCCGCGCCCGCGAGGACCTGCCAAGGGGCCCGCCCGGAGACCTTCAGTTCGTACGCCAGCTCGGCGTCCAGCGCCTTCAGGGCCGCCACGTCCGCCGCGCCCAGCGCCCGCGCGACCTCCGCGTCGAAGCCCGCCGCGCGTTCGTCGAGATAGCCAGGTGCCTTGAGCATCCGGCACGCGCTGGCGTCGCCCATCACCAACAGGGCCACCCGGTCGGCCCGCGCGACGATCCCCGCCCCGGCCCGGACACAGCGCTCGGCCTCGAGAGGTTCGCCCACCCCGAGTCCTTCGACGGGGGCGTCGGACCAGCCTGTGCGCTCCAGCAGCCAGGCCGCGACGGCGAGCGAGGGCGGAAGCGGGCGCTCCGGCGCCCCGGCAAGCGACACCCCTCCCCCGAGGCGTACGTCGAGGTCCACACCGAACCCGCGGAACGAGCCCGGCGCCCCCTCCGGAAACGGCCCGCGCCCGCTCTGTTCGGCGGGCCCGACGACGACCAGCAGGTCGGGGCGCGAGGCGGCCAGCACCCCCAGAGCGTCCGTGCAGGCCGCGCGCGCGGCGGTCAGTTCCGGTGCCGCACCGGCGGCGACCTCGGGGACGAGCAGCGGCGGACAGGGGCAGACTGCGGCGGCTACAAGCATGATCGGCAGCGTAACCCCGCCCGGCCGCTCCCGGAGCCCCCCACCCGGGGTCAGTCGCAGCCGCACCCGCTGCCGGTGGCGACCGGCAGCGGCTCCGGGGCACCGATCCTCGGCAGCCCCAGCATCACACCGGCGGGCTTCGGCGCCTCGGCCGCGTTGCGCTTCTCCCAGGCGTCCCCCGCGCGCGTGCGGCGCACGTCCAGGACGGCGCCCTCGGCGAGCAGGTGGTGCGGGGCGGCGTAGGTGATCTCGACGGTGACCACGTCACCGGGGCGTACTTCCTGGTCGGGCTTGGTGAAGTGGACCAGGCGGTTGTCGGGGGCACGGCCGGAGAGGCGGTGGGTGGCACCGTCCTTGCGGCCCTCGCCCTCGGCGACCATCAGCTCCAGAGTGCGGCCGACCTGCTTCTTGTTCTCGTCCCAGGAGATCTCCTCCTGGAGGGCGACGAGACGCTCGTAGCGCGCCTGGACGACCTCCTTGGGGATCTGGTTCTCCATGGTGGCGGCCGGGGTGCCGGGGCGCTTGGAGTACTGGAACGTGAACGCCGCCGAGAAGCGCGCCTCCCGCGCCACGTGCATGGTCTGCTCGAAGTCCTCCTCGGTCTCTCCGGGGAAGCCCACGATGATGTCGGTGGTGATGGCGGCGTGCGGAATGGCTGCGCGCACCTTCTCGATGATCCCGAGGTAACGGTCCTGCCGGTAGGACCGGCGCATCGCCTTCAGGACCGGGTCCGAACCGGACTGCAGCGGCATGTGCAGCTGCGGCATCACGTTCGGTGTCTCGGCCATGGCGGCGATGACGTCGTCGGTGAAGTCACGGGGGTGCGGGGAGGTGAACCGGACCCGCTCCAGGCCCTCGATCTGCCCGCAGGCCCGCAGCAGCTTGCTGAACGCCTCGCGGTCGCCGATGTCGCTGCCGTACGCGTTGACGTTCTGCCCGAGCAGTGTGATCTCGGAGACGCCCTCGCCGACCAGTGCCTCGATCTCGGCGAGGATGTCGCCGGTCCTGCGGTCCTTCTCCTTGCCGCGCAGCGCCGGGACGATGCAGAAGGTGCAGGTGTTGTTGCAGCCCACGGAGATGGAGACCCAGGCCGCGTACGCGCTCTCGCGACGGGTCGGCAGCGTGGACGGGAACGCCTCCAGCGACTCTGCGATCTCGACCTGCGCCTCTTCCTGTACGCGGGCGCGCTCCAGGAGGACGGGCAGCTTGCCGATGTTGTGCGTACCGAAGACGACGTCCACCCAGGGCGCCTTCTTCACGATGGTGTCGCGGTCCTTCTGGGCCAGGCAGCCGCCGACGGCGATCTGCATCCCGGGGCGCTTCGTCTTCATCGGCGCGAGGCGGCCGAGGTTGCCGTACAGCCTGTTGTCGGCGTTCTCCCGGACGGCGCAGGTGTTGAAGACGACGACGTCCGCGTCACCGTCGGACCCCTCGGGCGCGCGCACGTAACCGGCGCCTTCGAGGAGCCCGGAGAGCCGTTCGGAGTCGTGGACGTTCATCTGGCACCCGTAGGTGCGCACCTCATAAGTCTTGGGTTCCTGAACGTCCACTGCCTGACTCCGGTCGCTGCTGCTGGTCATGGCTCAAGGGTAGGCGGTTTCGGCAGAGCCCCCGCCCGAGGGTTTCGAGGAGCGGGCCGGGCCCGGCCACGAGGTCGGCAGCCGACCCCACCGGGCCGAGGGGGCCCGTGATGCAATGGGGCACCACAGAACGGATCTCGGGGTGGAGTGGGGCGTGTTGAGCGACGGTGGGGCCGATGCGGGGAGTTTCCAGCCTCTGGAGGACGGCGATCCTCGGGTCGTCGGCGGCTACCGGCTGGTGGCACGGCTCGGGTCCGGGGGCATGGGACGGGTCTATCTCTCGCACACGCCGGGCGGGCGGGCCGTCGCGGTCAAGGTGATCCGGCCGGAGCTGGCCGAGAACGCCGAGTTCCGCAAGCGGTTCCAGGCCGAGGTGGCCGCCGCGAGCCGGGTGCACGGGCTCTACACGGCGCCGGTCGTGGACAGCGACACCGGGGGATCAATGCCGTGGTGCGCGACCGCCTATGTGCCGGGGCCTTCCCTCGCCGACGCGGTACGTGATCACGGTCCGCTGCCCGTCGACACCGTGCTGCGGCTGATCGCCGGTGTCGCGGAGGCCCTGCAGGCGGTGCACCGCGAGGGCATCGTGCACCGGGACCTCAAGCCGTCGAACGTGCTGCTCGCCGCGGACGGCCCGCGGGTCATCGACTTCGGTGTCGCGCGGGCCGCGGACACCACGTCGGTGACGATGAGCGGCACCGCCCTCGGAACCGTCGCCTACATGGCGCCGGAGCAGGTCCTCGGCGGGGATGCCATGCCGTCGGCCGACGTGTTCGCGCTGGGGCAGACCGCGGTGTTCGCGGCGACGGGCGGCGGCGCCTTCGGGGACGGGGATCCGCACGCGGTGCTCTACCGAGTGGTGCACGAGGAGCCCGATCTCAGCCGCGTGCCGGTGGAGATACGGGAGCTGGTGGCAGGGTGTCTGCGCAAGCCCGCCGCCGAGCGGCCTTCCGTCGAGGAGGTCATACGCCGCGTCCAGACGATCCAGGCGGATCTTGGTGCCGAAGCGCGGTCCGCGTCCGGGGCGTGGCTGTCGGGCGAACTGGCGGCGGGTATCGCGGCCCGTACCGAAAGCGCGGATCGGGCCCGGGCGGAGGCGGTTCCGGACACTGACGCTTCCGGAGCTTCGGGGACTTCGGGGGCTTCGGGGGCGTCCGGAGCGTCGGGGGCTTTCGGACCCGCTGGATCCGGCGCCTTCGGACCCGCCGGTTCGGCCGGTCCGGCCGGTCCGGCCGGTCCCGGCGCTTTCGGGCCTCCGATGGCCTACTCCCCCACCGCGCCGTCCCATGCCACACCGTCCCATGCCGCGCTGCCCGGGCCCTTCGTGATGGGGCCAGGGGCCGCGCCGGGTCCGTACGCTCCGCATCCCTGGCCGCAGCCGCAGGAGCCGGACGCCGCCCGGACCTCCGCAGTGGGCACGGGCGGCAAGGGCCGCAACGCCCGGGGCTGGGTATTGGCGGCAGCCGCGGTCGTACTCGTCGCCGGTGGCGCGGCCGCCGCGCTGCTGCTCGTCCCGGGGAACGGCGACAAGAACGACAGCCGGGCGCAGGACGTGGCCGCGTCGCAGTCGGCCACGGCCGCCGAGACTTCGCCGTCGGCGTCCGGCTCCCCGTCCCCCCGGGCCTCGAAGAAGCCCAAGACGGCCGAGTCCGCTCTGCCGCCCAGCCCTTCGGGGCCCCCGACGCCCGCGCGGACCGCGACCTCGGCTCCCCCGACCGCCGCGTCCAGCAAGCCCGCGGCCCCGACGGCCCCTGTCCCGGTGACGTACGCCGGGATCCGGATGACAGCGAGCCACGACCTGTATCTCGCGGACACTCCGGTGCGGTCCAAGGCGGACACCGGGACCTCCGACGAGGATCTGACGTACGCCGTCTACTCCTCGGGGGCGGTCCTCGCCCCCGGCACCGACTCCGGCAGCTCCCTCGCCCTGCTGCCCGTGGGGCGGCTGGGGAGCCTCGATGCGTGCAAGGCGGCGACCGGCTACAAGAGTTACATCTGGGTCAAGGACCTCACCGTCGGCCAGCAGATGTGCGTCGTCAGCGGGACGGGGCACGTGGGGCTCGTGACGTATCGGGGTTCGTCCGGGACGACGTACGCCACCTTGGACGTGAAGGTCTGGCGCAACGCGGCCTAGGAGCAGACCTCTTCCCGCACGGACCCCTTTCCGCACGGACCTCTTCCCTCACGGGCCGAGGATGCCCGCACCCGGTCGTCGCACCATGAAGACGTCGATCGGGTCCGGAACCTCCACGGTGAACCCGTGGCGCTCGTACAGTCGCCGGGCGGCGCTGCCCTGCAGAACATTCAGACGGACGGGCATGCCGTCGGCGACGGTGCGGTCCAGCAGGGTGCTCAGGACGGCTGAACCGAGCCCCCGGCCCTGCAAGCCCGGGACGAGACAGAAGTGCTCCAGCCACAGCCCGTCCTCGGCCGGCCTCAGCGTGACGCAGCCCGCGAAGTCGCCGTCGGCGATGACGACCGACGTGTGCCCCGGGGAGAAGGATTCCCGCAGCCGCCGGCGGACCCGGCGCTCGTCGAACCGGCCCAGCCGCTCCAGGTCCGGGCGCGTCACCGTCGCCCGCAGCTCGGCCATCACCTCGACATCCGTCTGCTCCGCGGAGCGCAGCACCCATTCCATGGAACGGTCCGGACCCCGGCCCGACCGTTCCCGGGCAACGCCCGCCCCGGCCGTATCCGGTCCGCCCCCGCAGTCGTCTCCATGGTGGGAGTCTCAGTGGCCTGCCGAGACGTTGAATCCCCATCCCGAGGGGGCTGAAGTGACCGAAGTACCGGAGGAAGTACCGGGAGTACCAGAAGTGCCCGAAGCGACCGGCGACGGTGACGCATCCCGGTGGTCGCGTGCCGAAGCCTTCCTGCGTGCGCGGGGAACCGCCGAGATGCCGCATCCGGGCGGCACGCTGCTGGAGCATCTCGGCCGTGTCCGACGGCTCCTGGCCGACTGGGGCGGCGACCCCGTGCTCCCGGACCACTGATCACCGAGTTCGACCGACTCGTACCGCCCGTGGCCGCGGCCGGAGCCCGAACACTTGAGGTCAGCGAACACTTTTACCCGCCACTGATGGCATGCCCCGGTCAAATCTGCCAGGCTTCCCGCAGCCGTCGCCCTGACCACAGGGAGACGCAACGGAAATCTCACCCAAGCGATCGCGCAAGCGATGCGCGCAGCCCCCGGCTGCCCCCGGCGCACCCAGGCCGTCAGGGCGGCCACCGAGCAGGCCGGAATCCCGGCCACCTCAAAGGAGTTTCGTGTGAGACCGACCCCCCACAAGGCCCTCGCCGCGAGCGCACTGGGCATCGCCGCGTTGGCCGCCGCCCTGCTCCCCGTCACCCCGGCGGCAGCCGCGCCGCCCACCGCACCACTGGCCGCCGCATGCACTCCGGCCCAGGTGGTCACCAACGGTGGTTTCGAGAGCGGGACTTCACCCTGGACCCAGTCGTCGTCGACCGTGATCACCAGCCGTTCCGGTCAGAGCGCCCACGGCGGCACCAGCTTCGCCTGGCTGAACGGTGTCGGCAGTACGCACACCGACACCCTCTCGCAGAGCGTCACGATCCCGTCCGGGTGCAGCAGCGCCACGCTCACCTTCTGGCTGCACATCGACACCGCCGAGACGACCTCGTCGACCGCGTACGACAAGCTGACGGCGAAGATCGGCAGTACGACACTGGCGACGTACTCGAACCTGAACAAGGCCACCGGCTACGTACAGAAGTCGTTCGACGTGTCGGCGTTCGCGGGCCAGACCGTGAGCCTCGCCTTCACCGGGACCGAGGACTCCAGCCTCCAGACGAGCTTCGTCCTCGACGACATCGCCCTCGACACCTCCGGCGGCACGACCCCGCCGGCGGACTCCACGCGCACGCCGGCCGCCCCCTCGTACACCGTCAGCCTGAGCAGCAACACGACCGGCACGGGCTGGACCGGCCACGAGAGCGCGACGTTCACCAACGCCTCCTCCACCGCGCTCAGCGAGGTGTACCTGAGGCTGTGGGACAACTACCACGGCACCTGCTCCGCGATGCCGATCACGGTCAGCAACGTCACCGGGGGCACCGCGGGCGCCCTGTCGGTCGGCTGCACCGCTCTGCAGATCGCCCTCCCGACCCCGCTGGCGCAGGGCCAGTCGACCACGATCGGCTTCGACCTGGGGATCACCGTCCCCAGCGGCGCCGACCGCTTCGGCTACGACGGCGCGTTCAGCATGATCGGCAACGCGCTGCCGGTACTTGCCATCAAGGACGGCTCGGGCTGGCACCTGGACCCGTACACCAACAACGGCGAGTCGTTCTACTCCCTGGCCGCCGACTTCAAGGTGACCCTCGACCACCCGACCACCCTGCTGGTCCCGGCCACGGGCACCTCGGTGGACACCCCCGGCTCCAGCGGACGCACGGTCACCACGGCCACCGCCGCCAAGGTCCGTGACTTCGCGTGGGCGGCGGGCCCGTTCACCAAGATCTCGGGTACGTCGACGGCGGGCACCCCGATCAACATCTACTCGGTCTCGGGGATCAGTTCGTCCAGCGCACAGTCCATGCTCACCACCGCGAAGACCGCGGTGGACGCCCACGCGGGCCGCTTCGGCGCCTACCCGTACGGCGAGTTGGACGCCGTGATCGACAACAACTTCTGGTTCGGCGGCATGGAGTACCCGGGGTTCGTCCTCGACCTGGTCTCCACCACGGCGCTCACCCATGAGATCGGGCACCAGTGGTTCTACGGGATCGTCGGCGACGACGAGTACAACAGCCCGTGGCTGGACGAGGCGTTCACCGACTACGCCACCGACCTGGCGCTGGGCAGTACCGGCACGAACTGCTGGAACAGCGTCTCCTGGGCCTCGACGGCGGAGAAGATCACCAACTCGATGGCCTACTGGGACGCCCACTCCTCCCGGTACTCCACCGTCGTCTACGGATACGGCAAGTGCGCCCTGCACGATCTGCGGCGCGTCCTCGGTGACACCACCATGGCCAAGCTGCTGAAGGACTACGCCGCTTCGCACTGGTACGGCGTCTCGACCACGGCCGAGTTCAAGGCGGCCGCCCAGGCCGCCACGACCACGGACCTGACCTCGTTCTGGACCCAGCACCGCATCGACGGCTGACACGGCGCCGGTTCGCCGCGGTCGGCCCCTCGGGGTGTCATCCGCGGCGAACCGACGTCCGGGGCGTGCGTGATCAACCGTCTCCTTCCAGCGGCCACCATGGACGTTGGGTAAGAACTTGATAACCCTCCGCAACCCCGCCGACCAGGCGTTTTTGTCGGATGATGGGGGTTTTCGACGCTTTTCGCACGAGGATGGAGCCTTCGTCCGGTCGCAGGCTCGGCAATGACGTGGATAACCTCAAAAGCGCACATTTCGCCCATATGGGCGTGATCCGTTTGTGGGGGGATCCGTCACGTCAGGAGCCACACGTGAATTACACACTCCGCAGCCGCTGTGCCAAGGCGATCGGCGCCGGCGCGCTCTCCGTCACTCTGCTGTCGGCCGGGACGGCGGGCGCCTTCGCCGCGTCCCCGACCGCGGCCTCACCGAGCCCGAAGCCGAAGCCGATCATGACCAGCAGCGCGAAGCCGCACATCACCGGCACCGCGAAGCCCACCAGGACCGGCATGCCCAAGCCCACCAAGACCGGCATGCCCATGCCCACCAGGACCGGCATGGGCATGGCCAACGGCTCGATCACCGCCAGGGTGAGCAAGGCCCAGGTGCACGCAGGGCAGTCGGTGACGCTCACCGGACGCGCCAAGGGAGTGAAGGTCGGCACCAAGGTGGTACTGCTGCACATGCACAACGGTAAGTGGACCGCTCTGAAGTCCAGCACCGTGCTCAAGAACGGCAGCAGCTACTCCCTGGTCACCAAGTTCAACAACAAGGGCAAGGAGCAGCTCCGGGTCATGGCGGGCAAGATCGTCTCGCCGACCGTCCTCGTGACGGTGAAGTGACCCGCCGGCACCGCGACGAGAGGGCCGACCCGGGCATGGGTCGGCCCTTTCACGGTTCGATGAGTCCGGCCCTGATCGCGTACCGGGTGAGTCCGAGGCGGTCGCGCAGGCCGAGCTTCTGCAGCAGGTTCGCCCGATGGCTCTCCACGGTCTTGGCGCTGATGTAGAGCAGTTCGGCGATCTCCTTCGTCGTATGGCCCTCGGCGACCAGCTTGAGCACCTCCTCCTCGCGGTCGGTGACGGTCCGCACGGGCAGTCCCTCGCCGCGTCGCATCCGCTCCAGGTAGGTGCGTACGAGCGCGGTCTCGGCGCCGGGATAGATGAACGGCTCGTCGCGCATCGCCGCCCGGCACGCCTCCACCAGGTCGCGGTCGGCGACCGACTTCAGCACGTAACCGCAGGCCCCGGCCTTGAGCGCCTCGAAGAAGTACTGCTCGTTGTCGTACATCGTCAGGATGAGGATGCGCAGGTCCGGAAGGCGGCGGGAGAGCTCGCGAGCCGCCTGGAGCCCGGTCATCCGGGGCATCGCGATGTCGAGGACGGCGAGGTCCACGTCCGTGCCGCGGGCCCGCGCGACCGCTTCGGCCCCGTCCCCGGCCTCGGCCACGACGCTCAGGTCCGGTTCGCCGTCCAGGATGAGCCGTACGCCACGGCGCACGAGCGTGTGGTCGTCGGCGAGCAGAACCCGGGTGGGCCGACCCCCGCCGGACTGCCGGTCGGGCACGGACGCCATGGACGATACGGACGGCACGAACGGCACGAACGGCACGGACGGCACGGACGGCACGGACGGCACGGACGTCACGGACGTCATCGGTCTCCCTCGAATGCGGTCGCGGCACGGAGCTGCGGCGGTACGCCGGTGTTCGGTGCGCCGGTCTTCGCTGCGCCTGTCTTTGCTGCGCCGGTCTTCGCAGAGATGCGCAGCCGTACGTCGGTGCCCACCCCCGGCCCGGCCCCGACCGAGAGCGCGGCGCCGATCAGCAGGGCCCGCTCCCGCATACCGCTGATCCCCGCCCCTTCCCGCAGCCGGCCGGGGCCCTTGCCGTTGTCCCGCACGAGGAGCTCGACGCCGCCGCCGTCACCACCGTCCACGCCGACGACCCGCCGCAACCGCAGTTCGGCGCGATCGGCACCCGCGTGCCGGGCCGTGTTGGTGAGCCCTTCCTGAGCCACCCGGTAGACCACGAGTTCCGTCTCCTCCGTCAGCGGCGGCAGATCTCCGTCGAGGTGATGGCGTACGGACAGGCCGTGCGTGGTGAACTCGGCCGCCAGCGACCGCAGCGCGCTGTGCAGCCCGAGTTCCTCCAGGACACCGGGGCGCAGCCGGCGGGCGATGCGGCGGATCTCGTCCAGGCCCCCGCGGGTCGCCTCCTGCGCCTGCCGTACCTCCTCCCGCAGCTCCCCGGGCACCTGGTCGGCGACCCGTTTGAGCTGCAGCAGCACGGCGGTCAGGGTCTGGCCCACCTCGTCGTGGAGCTCCTGGGAGATGCGTCGGCGCTCGCACTCCTGCGCGGAGAGCGCGCGGGCCGAACTGGTGGCGCGCTCGGTCTCCAGCCGGTCGAGCATGGTGTTGTACGTGGTGATCAGCCCGGCGACCTCCGCGGGGCCGGTCACGGGTGCCCGGGCCCCGGGATGCAGCAGGTCGGCGGTGGCCATGGCCCGGCCGAGCCGTTGCAGCGGGGCCAGTCCTATCCGCAGCACGAGCGCGTCGACGACGAGCAACACCACGAGCCCCGCGACGACGACCAGCACCTCGCCCGGCAGTATCGGCGTCGACACGGTGACCGGGCCCAGCAGCAGCGCGGTGGCGACGGTCAGGCCCGCGGCATTGAGCAGGAAGATCCGCCGGAACAGCGACACGTTCTTCTGTCCGTCCCTTCCTGTCCCTCCGGTCCTTCCGAGCCGCGGCGACGCCACTGTCCCGGTCAGCTTCGCGCCTGTCGAGCGGTCGTGTCCATCCGTGCCAGCACCCATGTCGCCACCGTACGGGGGATGGCAGCATGACCGTTTTGGGCGGGAACGCAGGACCGCGACTCGACGAACAAGGGGAGATCATGTCCACGCCACGCCTTCGGGCGACGCCACTGCCGGGCATCGGGGTCCAGTACGACCTCATGACGCGCGAACAGCGCCACCTGTCGGTGGTGGCGCACCGCGACGGCGCCCGTACCGTGAGCGTGTACCGCGCCGACGACCCCGACTCCTGCGCCCAGTCGCTGCGGCTGACGAGCGGCGAGACGGCCTCGCTGATCGACGCGCTGAAGCCCTCCCACCACAGCCCGAGCCTGCTCTACACCACCGACCTCGGGCTGATCGCCGAGCGCATCGAGATCGCCGCGACGTCCCACTGGAACGGCCGGGTGCTGGGCGAGACCCGGATGCGGACCGAGACCGGCGCGTCGGTGGTGGCGGTGCTGCGTCGCGCCGAGGCCATCCCCTCCCCGACCCCGGACTTCCGGCTGGCGGGCGGGGACACCCTGATCGTCGTCGGCACCCGCGAAGGCGTCGACGGCGCCGCGGCGATACTCGGACGGGAGTGAGCGCGTGCACTCTGCTGTTCTGCTGATCGAGTTCGGCGCCATCATCCTGTGTCTCGGGCTGCTCGGGCGGGCCGCCGCCCGGCTGCGGTTCTCCCCCATCCCGCTGTATCTGCTGGCCGGTCTCGCCTTCGGCGAGGGCGGGCTGCTCCCGCTCGGCGCGAGCGAGGAGTTCGTCGCCACCGGCGCCGAGATCGGCGTCATCCTGCTGCTGCTGATGCTCGGCCTGGAGTACACGGCCAGCGATCTGGTCTCCAACCTCAAGGCCCACTACCCCTCGGGCCTGGTCGACTGCACCCTCAACGCCCTGCCCGGCGCGGCCGCCGCGCTGCTGCTCGGCTGGGGTCCGGTGGCCGCCGTGGTCCTGGCGGGCGTCACCTGGATCTCCTCGTCCGGTGTCATCGCCAAGGTGCTGGGCGACCTGGGGCGGGTGGGCAACCGGGAGACACCGGTGATCCTCAGCATCCTCGTCCTGGAGGACCTGGCGATGGCGGTCTACCTGCCCATCGTCACCGCGCTGGTGGCCGGGGTCGGGCTGGCCGCGGGCAGTGTGACGCTCGCGATCGCCCTGGGAGCCGCCGGACTCGTCCTGTTCGTGGCCGTCCGCTACGGCCGTGTCATCTCCCGCTTCGTCTCCAGCGACGACCCCGAGAAGCTGCTGCTCGTCGTGCTGGGCCTGACGATCCTCGTCGCGGGCATCGCGCAGCAGCTCCAGGTCTCCGCCGCCGTCGGGGCGTTCCTGGTCGGCATCGCCCTGTCCGGGGAGGTCGCGGAGGGCGCGCACACGCTGCTCAGCCCGTTGCGGGACCTCTTCGCGGCGATCTTCTTCGTCTTCTTCGGACTGCACACCGACCCGGCGAGCATCCCGCCGGTGCTGCTGCCCGCGCTCGCGCTGGCCGTCGTCACGGCTCTGACGAAGATCGCCACCGGGTACTGGGCGGCGCGCCGGGCCGGTATCTCCGTGGGTGGCCGGTGGCGGGCGGGCGGCGCGCTGGTCGCGCGCGGCGAGTTCTCCATCGTCATCGCCGGGCTCGCGGTCACGGCCGGCATCGAGCCCTCACTCGGCCCGCTGGCCACGGCGTATGTGCTGATCCTGGTCGTACTCGGCCCACTCACCGCCCGCTACTCCCAGCCGCTGGCCGAACGGCTCACGGCCCGGTTCGGCCTCTCCGAGCGCCGGGGCCTCGCGGCGCAGCCCGAGGGGGCTGAACCGGAACGGCCCGAGGCGGAGGGTGAGGCCCGGCAGCAGGCCGCCGTCGGGGACTGAGCCGGGCCGATCGAGCAAAGGGGCCTACGCGTCCGCGCCCCTCCACCCCTGCCCCCGCAGTACCTCCGACACGTCCGGCGCCCGGTAGTGCTCCCCCTTGAGCACCTTGCCGTCGGTCCGGCGGGCGACGCGGCCGTCGGGGCCCAGCTTCGTCATGTTGGAGCGGTGGACCTCGGCGATCACCGCGTCGAGGTCGATGCCGTGGACGAGCGCGGTGCCGTACGCCACGTACACGACGTCGGCCAGCTCGTGCGCCAGCCGGTCCAGCGGGCCCGAGACCGAGACCTCGGCGACTTCGGCGGCCTCCTCGGCGAGCAGTTCACCGCGGTGGGCGGCCAGCGCCGGGGAGACCTCCGTCGGCGTGCTGCGCGCGTCGAGCCCGAAGGCGAGGTGGAACTCACGGACCAGGGAAGCCGGGGAGGGAGAAGCCGGGGAGGGAACGGGAGACGGGGAAGAAGTGACCGGGGAGTCGGGCGAGGTCTGCATCCGCCGACCCTACCCAGCCGACGCCCCACCCCCGCGGGCCCGATGTCGCACCCCTACCGGCCCCGTACCTCCCCGTCTCCCGTTCCCTCCCCGGCCTCCTCTCGGCCCCGCCCTGGTCAGGACGGCCCCCCGGCTGGCAGGATCGCGCGCATGTTCCTGCCACTCCCCCGTATCGACCGGCGCCGCGCGCTGTTCGGCTCGGCCGCCGCGCTCGTGGTGTTCGGGCTGCTGTTGTGGTGGCTGCTGCCGCTGGGCGAGGAGTCGCCGGGCGGCAGGATCACGTTCAGCACAGGCACCCCGACCGGGGTGTACCAGAAGTACGGCACGCTGCTGCAGACCGCGCTCGCCAAGGACATGCCACGCCTGGACGTCCGGCTGAAGAACAGCGACGGCTCGCAGGAGAACGTCCGCCGGGTGGCCACGGGCCAGGCCGACTTCACCATCGCGGCGGCCGACGCGGTGGAGACGTACATCCTGGAGAACAAGCCGGGAGCGGGCCAACTGCGCGGCTGCGCCCGGCTGTACGACGACTATGTGCACCTGGTCGTCCCGCGCTCCTCGTCCGTGCAGTCGGTGGCGGACCTGCGGGGCAAGAGGGTCGCCGTGGGGCCGGACGGTTCCGGGGTACGGCTGATAGCGGAGCATGTTCTACAGGCTGCCGGGCTCGACTCCGCGAAGGACATCAAACCGCGTCCGGACGGCATCGGCACCATGCCGGACCTGCTCGAACAGCACAAGATCGACGCCTTCTTCTGGTCGGGCGGCCTGCCGACGAGCGCGGTGCAGCAGCTCTCGAAGAGCTTCGCCGTCAGGCTGGTGCCGATCACCGGCGACCTCGTCGCGAAACTGCACGAGCAGGGCGGCGCAGCCCGCTTCTACCGGTCCGCGGTGATGCCCGCCGACGCCTACCCCGAGGCCCAGCAGGGCTCGTCCGTGCAGACGCTGGCGGTGGCGAACTTCCTGATCACCCGGGAGGACTCGGACGCCCGGCTCACCGAGGAGCTCACCCGTACGGTGATCAACAGCCGCGACGGCATCGGCCGTCAGGTGCACGCGGCCCAGCTGGTGGACCTGCGCACGGCCATCTACACGGACCCGCTGCCCCTGCACGAGGGCGCCCGGCGCTACTACCGCTCGGTCAAGCCGTAGCGCGGGCCGCCTCCTGGCCGCACCACCCTGCCGCGACCCGGCCGCAACCCCCGGCCCTGGCCGCCCCGCTCACGACTCGGGCCGCGACCTCGGCACCGTCACCGTCACCTTGAGGCCGTGCGGCTCGTGACGGGCGTACGCGATGGATCCGCCGCCCGCCGAGAGCAGTACCCGCGAGATGGACAGGCCCAGGCCCGAGCCCTTGATGTTCTGGTGCCCCGCGCTGCGCCAGAAGCGGTCGCCGATGCGGGCCAGTTCCTCGTCGCTGAGGCCCGGACCGCGGTCGGTGACGACCACCGTCGAGACCTCGCCGTTCGACGCGACCGCCACCTCGACGTCCTCGCCCTCGGGTGTGAACTTCAGCGCGTTGTCGATCACCGCGTCCAGGGCGCTGGACAGGGTGACCGGGTCGGCCCAGGCGGTGGTGGCCGGGCAGGTCCCCGTCAGGCGTACGCCCTTGCTGTCGGCCAGTGGTGACCAGGACGCGACGCGCTCGGCCGCCAGCTCACCGATGTCGGTCAGCCGCAGGTCCGCCTCGGCGTGCTCGGCGAGCGCCAGGTCGAGCAGGTCGTCCAGGACCTCGGCGAGGCGCTTGCCCTCGGTGCGGACCGACGCGATCTCCTCATTGTCCTCCGGCAGTTCGAGCGCGAGCAGTTCGATGCGCAGCAGCAGCGCCGAGAGCGGGTTGCGCAACTGGTGCGAGGCGTCGGCGACGAAGGCGCGCTGCTGCTCCAGGACGTCTTCGACGTTGTCCGCCATCTCGTTGAACGACCGGGCCAGGCGCCTGAGTTCCGGCGGACCGCCCGCGACCGCGACCCGGGACTTCAGCCGTCCGGTCGCGATGTCGTGGGTGGTGGCGTCGAGGACGCGTACCGGCCTGAGCACCCAGCCGGTGAGCCGCAGCGCCGCGCCGAGGGCGAGGAGCATCGCGGCGACCTCGCCCGCGCCGATGATCACCCAGCCGTGCAGGATCTTCGAACGCATCTGTCCGGTGGGCGAGTCGGTGACCACGACCGCGATGACGTCACCGTCCCGGATGACCGGCGACGCGACGACGAGCCGGTCGCGCTGCCACGGCCAGACCTGCTCCGGGTCGTGGCTGCGGCGGCCCAGGAGCGCCTCGTTGAAGGCGTCGCGCCCCTCGCCCTTCCCGACCACGTACCAGTTCTCGGGCGCGTTGGCCATGGGCGCGAGGTCGCGGTAGAAGACCCCGACACGGATGCCGTACACCTCGTAGTACGCGACGAGTTCCTTGCGCAGGGTCTCCCCGCGCTCGTCCGTCGTGCCCACCCGGGAGCCGCCGGCCGGCTGGTCGGTGACGAACTGCGCGAGGGCGGCGAAGCGTGCCGTGTCGTCGATGCGGTCGACGACCACACGCTGTTGCTCGGCGGCCGCGACACTCACGGCGAGCGGGATGCCGAGCGCGAGCAGCACGGCTGCCATCAGGACGATCAGCAGCGGAAGGAGGCGGGTACGCACCGGTGCACGCTACGCCGCGGGAGCGACGAGCCGGTACCCCACGCCGCGCACGGTCTCGATCAGCGCCGGCATGCGCAGCTTGGAGCGCAGGGACGCGACATGCACCTCCAGGGTGCGCCCGGTCCCCTCCCAACTGGTGCGCCACACCTCGCTGATGATCTGCTCCCGGCGGAAGACCACCCCGGGCCGCTGGGCGAGCAGCGCGAGCAGGTCGAACTCCTTGCGGGTCAGTTGGACGACCGAACCGTCGACGCTGACCTGGCGGGTGGGCAGTTCGATGCGGACCGGCCCGAGCCGCAGCGCGGAGTCGCCGGAACCGGCGGCGTCGTCGGGGACGCTGCGCCGGCTGACGGCGTGGATACGGGCGAGCAGTTCTCCCGTGTCGTAGGGCTTCACCACGTAGTCGTCGGCGCCGAGGTTGAGGCCGTGGATCCGGGACCGTACGTCGGAGCGGGCGGTGACCATGATCACCGGAGTGCTGGTGCGTTTGCGGATCTTGCCGCAGACCTCGTAGCCGTCCTGGTCGGGCAGGCCCAGGTCGAGCAGGACCACACCGAAGCCGTCACTTTCCGGAACCAGCGCCTGCAGGGCCTCCTCGCCGCTGCGGGCGTGCGTGACGTCGAAGCCGTGTCGCGCCAGCACCGCGGACAGGGCAGCCGCGACGTGGTTGTCGTCCTCGACGAGCAGCAGTCTCACTCCGGCCCCCTCCGGTTCATCGGTCGTACGGTCTGATCCTGTTGGATCGCGGCGCACACGCGTGTGCACCAAGGAAGTCACGCCGATGGATCACGACCGCGTCAAGAGGCTTCGGGTCGCGGAGGGCTTCCGTTACCCAGCCGGTACGCGGTCGCGCGACAGCTGCTACGACCCGTGTCCGATTGCTACCGGATCGTGATGCTCAAGTTCCCCTCAGATGTAATGACGCTGGTCGCACGGGGTCACTACTGTCCACCGAAACCGAGGAGGACGGAGCCCCAGAGCGATGACCGAAGTATCGGTGGCCAAGGATGCCGTGGCCGCGACCGAGGACCTGGTCGTCCTGAAGAGCGTCAACAAGCACTTCGGCGCGTTGCACGTGCTCCAGGACATAGACCTGACGATCGCACGTGGCGAGGTCGTCGTGGTCATCGGGCCCTCCGGGTCCGGGAAGTCCACCCTGTGCCGCACCATCAACCGCCTGGAGACGATCGATTCGGGCGACATCACGATCGACGGCAAGCCGCTGCCCGACGAGGGCAAGGCGCTGGCCCGGCTGCGGGCCGACGTGGGCATGGTCTTCCAGTCCTTCAACCTCTTCGCGCACAAGACGGTGCTCGAGAACGTGATGCTGGGTCAGATCAAGGTCCGCAAGGCCGACAAGAAGGCGGCCGAGGAGAAGGCCCGCGGACTGCTCGACCGGGTGGGCGTGGGCACCCAGGCGGACAAGTACCCCGCGCAGTTGTCGGGCGGTCAGCAGCAGCGGGTCGCGATCGCGCGGGCGCTGGCGATGGACCCCAAGGTCATGCTCTTCGACGAGCCGACCTCGGCGCTCGACCCCGAGATGATCAACGAGGTCCTGGAAGTCATGCAGCAGCTCGCGAGCGACGGCATGACCATGATCGTCGTCACCCATGAGATGGGCTTCGCCCGTTCGGCTGCGAACCGGGTGGTCTTCATGGCCGACGGTCGCATCGTCGAAGAGGCCGTGCCGGACCAGTTCTTCAGCAATCCCCGCAGCGACCGCGCCAAGGACTTCCTGTCGAAGATCCTTCACCACTGACGGCCTGCGCTTCGTCATCACTGAAGTTCGTTCCTGAAGTTCGTTCCTGAACCGACGTTCATCACTGACGTTCCTCACTGAAGCCCATGCCTGAAGACCTGCATCTCCTCTCCACCCAAAGGATGTTCACCATGAAGCTCCGCAAGGTCACCGCCGCCTCGGCCGTCGTGCTCGCGCTCGCCGTGACCGCCACGGCGTGCGGCTCCGACAACAAGAAGGACAGCGGTTCCTCGAACGGTGGCGGCGGCAAGATCACCGTCGGCATCAAGTTCGACCAGCCGGGCATCGGCCAGAAGACCCCGCAGGGTTACGCGGGCTTCGACGTCGACGTCGCCACGTACGTCGCCGGAAAGCTCGGTTACAAGCCCGACCAGATCGAGTGGAAGGAGACGAAGAGCGCCGACCGCGAGAACGCGCTCTCGCGCGGTGACGTCGACTTCATCGCCGCCTCCTACTCGATCACCCCCGAGCGCCAGCAGAAGGTCGACTTCGCCGGTCCCTACCTGCTCGCCCACCAGGACGTGCTGCTCCGTGCCGACGACACCGCCATCAAGTCGCCGTCGGACCTCAACAGCAAGAAGCTGTGTTCCGTGACCGGTTCGACCTCGGCGCAGAACGTGCACGACAAGCTGGCGCCCAAGGCCCAGCTCCAGCAGTACCCGACGTACTCGGCCTGCCTGACGGGTCTGCAGAACAAGGCGATCGACGCCCTGACGACGGACGACTCGATCCTCGCCGGCTACGCCTCGCAGGCCGCCTTCAAGGGCAAGTTCAAGCTCGGCGGCTTCAAGATGACCAATGAGAACTACGGCATCGGCGTCAAGAAGGGCAGCGACCTCAAGGCCAAGATCAACACGGCTCTCGAGGCGATGGTCTCCGACGGTTCCTGGAAGAAGGCCGTGGACAAGAACTTCGGTCCGGCGCAGTACAAGAACGAGCCCGCTCCGAAGATCGGCAACATCGTCAGCTGATGTAGGGCCCGCCGGTGCGCCGCCCTTGGGGGGCGGCGCACCCGGGCATCACCACACGCGGAAGCGCGGGAAATCGTGTTCGACTTTCTTCAAGGTTACGACCTGCTGGGAGCGTTCTGGATGACGGTGAAGCTCACCGTCCTCTCAGCCGTCGGCTCCCTGATATGGGGAACCCTGCTGGCCGGCATGCGGGTCGGTCCGGTGCCTCTCATGCGCGGATTCGGCACCGCCTACGTCAACATCGTGCGGAACATCCCGCTGACCGTGATCATCCTGTTCACCTCGCTGGGTCTCAACCAGACCCTGCTGGTGAGTCTCGGCTCGGACCAGGTCGAGACGGTCAACTTCCGGCTGGCCGTGCTCGGTCTGATCGCCTATACCTCGGCCTTCGTCTGCGAGGCGCTGCGCTCCGGCATCAACACCGTGCCCGTCGGGCAGGCGGAGGCGGCCCGCGCCATCGGTCTGAACTTCACCCAGGTCCTCACCCTCATCGTGCTTCCCCAGGCGTTCCGTTCGGTCGTCGGTCCGCTGACGAACGTGCTGATCGCCCTGACGAAGAACACCACGGTGGCGGCCGCGATCGGTGTCGCCGAAGCGGCCACCCTGATGAAGTCCATGATCGAGAACGAGGCCCAACTCATCGCGATCTCCGCCGTCTTCGCCTTCGGGTTCATGTGTCTGACACTGCCGACCGGCCTCCTCCTCGGCTGGGTGGGCAAGAAGGTGGCGGTGAAGCGATGACGTCCGTCCTGTACGACGCCCAGGGCCCCCGCGCCAAGCGGCGCAACATCCTCTACTCGGCGCTGTTCCTGGTCGCCTTCGCGGCCCTGCTGTGGTGGGTGATCACCAGCCTCAACGACAAGGACCAGCTCGCCTGGGAAAAGTGGAAGCCCTTCGTCCACGGCGAGGCATGGAGCACGTACCTCTGGCCGGGACTGCTGAACACCCTGAAGGCCGCAGCCCTCTCCATGGTCATCGCCCTGCCGCTCGGCGCCTTCTTCGGCATCGCCCGGCTCTCCGACCACGCCTGGATACGCATCCCGGCGGGCGCGGTCGTGGAGTTCTTCCGCGCCATCCCGGTGCTGGTCCTCATGATCTTCGCCGACGCCGCGTACTCCGCGTACGCGAACATCAGCTCGGACGACCGTCCGTTCTACGCGGTCATCACGGGACTGGTGCTCTACAACTCCTCGGTCCTCGCGGAGATCGTCCGCGCGGGCATCCTGTCGCTGCCCAAGGGGCAGTCCGAGGCGGCCATGGCCGTCGGTCTGCGCAAGAACCAGGTCATGCGGTTCATCCTGCTGCCGCAGGCGGTCACCGCGATGCTGCCGGCGATCGTCAGCCAGCTCGTCGTGATCGTGAAGGACACGGCGATCGGCGGCGCGATCCTCACCTTCCCCGAGCTGCTCGCCTCCGTCAGCCCGATGAGCGCGTACTACGGCGCGAACACCATCGCCAGCTTCACCGTCGTGGCCCTGATCTACATCGCGCTCAACTTCAGCCTCACGAGCTTCGCGAGCTGGCTGGAGGGACGACTGCGGCGCGGCAAGAAGTCGACGGGCGTGGTGCTTGCGCCGGCCGCGGTCGGGGGCACGGAGTCGACGGGCGCGGGCGGCGCGGGCGGCGGCATCCCCATCTGACGGATCCTCACCCTTCGTCGGCGTCAACGGGGGCAGTGGCATGATCGCCACTGCCCCCGTCACTTGACGCAAGCACCGGCAATGGGTTGCATACGTTCTGTGATCGTGCACCCCGTTCCAACTGCCTGTTCCCGACCGTTCCTCAGGACACCGCTCCGGGCAGGGGGCCGCGCGCCGTGGACCCGGTGATCATCGTCGGCGCGGGGCCCGTGGGCCTCACGCTGGCCCTTGCGCTGGCCCGCCAGGAGGTTCCCTGCGTGGTCCTCGACGAGGGGCCGGGCAAGGACGAACAACGGCTCGCGCGGACGGTGGTGCTGCGCGAGGACACGGCCGCGCTCGTCGAGCGCCTGACGGGCCTGCCCCTCACGGATGCGGGCTTCCGTTGGGCCGGATGGCGGTCGATGCGGCGCAAGCAGGTGATGCGCGAGATCGACTTCGCTGCCCGGGCGTCCGACACGGACTCGCCGGACTTCGAAGCCGATGCGCAAGACCTCGGGGGCGCGGTGGGCGGCACGCAGGCCTTCGGGACCGGCGCGCACGGCTCGGGGAGTGGCGCCCAGCGCTCCGGGAGGAACGCGCGGGACCCGAGGGGGAGCGCGCAGAGCCTGAAAAACGCCGGGCTCGGCCCGACCGCTGACGCGCAGGCCCCCGAGGGCGCCGACGCGCCCGCCCCGCTGCACCTCGCCCAGCACGCACTGACCGGCGCCCTGCGTGAGGCCATCATCCACGAACGGCTGATCAAGGTCGCCGTGGGCAGCCGCCTCGACTCGATCGAGCAGGAGTCCTCGGGCGTCACGGCGCACACCCGCGGCCCCAACGGCACCTGGTGGCGCGGCAGTTACCTGGTCGGCTGCGACGGCCCGCGCTCGACCGTGCGCAAGCTCCAGGACATCCGCTTCCCCGGACGTACGGCCGTCGAACGACACGCCGTGGCGGCGCTGCGTACGGAACTTCCCTGGCCCGGCCAGGCATTGCTGCACCGGATGCCGCCGTGGCGGACGTCGGGCCCCTCGAGCGGGGAGGTGACCGCGCGTCCCCTCGCCGACGACGTGTGGCGGCTGGACTGGCTGCTGCCGCCCGGCAAGGACCTGGTCACCCCCGACCTGCTGGTGGCACGCATCCGCGAGACCCTCGCGGGCTGGAACGCCGGCTCCACACCCCCGTACGAGCTGCTCGACACTGGAGTCCACACCATCCACCACCGCCTCGCCCGCCGCTGGCGGGCCGGCCGGGTCTTCCTCGCCGGGGACGCCGCGCACCTGCTCGGCACGCTCGGCACCCAGGGCCTGGACGAAGGCCTGCGGGACGCCGACAACCTCGCCTGGAAGCTGGCGCTCGCCTGGCACCACGGCCCGCACGAGGCACTGCTCGACAGCTACCAGGCGGAGCGGCGGGCCGTCGTCGCCGCCCGGCTGCGCGCCGCCGACCAGGCGCTGCCACTGCTGCGCAGCGGCGGAGGCCTGCGCTCGTACGTCCCCGGGTCGGCCCGTGGCCACGACGCGCTGCTCACGGACGGCCATCTGGGACGCGGCCCGCTGGGTGCGCCAGGGGCGTACGCCGACTCGCCGCTCGCGCCCGCGCACACCGAGTCGGAGACCCCGGTGGACACGGCGCCCGGTGCGGCGGTCGTCGACGTACGCGTGACCGCGGAAGACGGCTCGTTCGTACAGCTGCGGGAGCGGCTCGGTCGCGGGGTGCTGCTCGTCGTGCTGATCGCTCCGGGTACGGGCGTGTGGGCGCGCAAGCACTGGGTGACGGCCGGGATCATGCCCCGGCTCGCGGCCGCCGTGACCGCGTTGCCGCACCGCGCCGAGTTGCTGGTCGCCGAGAGCTATCCCGGCGCGGCGGCACACACCGTGCTCCTGGTACGCCCCGACGGCCACCTGGTCACCGCGCTGAGCGGGGTGCGTCCGGCCGACCTGTACGCGGCGGCCGAGGCGACACTGGGCGGCCCCGCCACGGCGGAGGCGGAAGCGGAGACGGCGTCGAGTACGACCTGACGGCCCTGGTGGTCCGGTCGGCCCCGGACCACCAGGGTCAGATCACCGAACTCGTCCGGGGGGCGGAGCCACGGCCATCGCGGCACCCTCGGTCACCGGATGGTCCACATAGTGACAGTGAGTTGACCGGCCCAGAGCGCCATGGTGTACTCCGGATCGTGACCGACACCTGTGTGCGCCTGTGGCGGAGGGTCCATATGGACCTCGTCCGCTATGCGGGCTGCGTGTGTCGCCCGTCCTGCTGAATTCGCAGCTCTTCTCTCCCTGCGCGCCGCCTCTCGCTGTCGGCTGCCGCGCGCACCCACGCGAACGCCCAGGACGGTACCCGTGTCTATGTCCACCCCCTCCACCACGCCTTCCCCCACCGCACCGGTCCAGGCCCCCACCCAGGCCGACCTGCTCGACTTCGTGCGCCGCACCGCCGCCGACACCGAACTGATCGCTTCCCTCCCCCTCGACCCCGAGGGCCGCACCTGGGTGCGCCTGGAAGGCCCCGGCGGCAGCGAGGCCTGGCTCATCGGCTGGCCCCCCGGCACCGGCACCGGCTGGCACGACCACGCCGACTCGGTCGGCGCCTTCGTCGCCGCCGCTGGCGAGCTCAAGGAGTACTCGCTCGCCGCCCGCCTGCCCAGCGACGGCTGGAAGACCCTCGAACTCTCCGAGGACGTCGACCGCGAACGTCGGCTGCCGGCCGGCAAGGGCCGCTCCTTCGGCCGCCACCACGTGCACGAGGTGCTCAACGAGTCCACCGAGGAGCACGCGGTCTCCGTCCACGCCTACTACCCGCCCCTGCCCCGGATCCGCCGCTACAGCCGCACGGGACAGGTGCTGCGCCTGGAGCACGTCGAGCGTCCGGAGGACTGGCAGTGAGCACACCCGGCCCGGTGGGCATCGACACGTTGCTGGAACGGGTCCGCGAGGGACTCGACCGGGTGGAGGCCGAGGAGGCGTACTCCGCCGCACAGACCGGCGAAGCCCTCCTCGTCGACATCCGGTACGCCGCCCTGCGCGAGCGCGACGGACTGATCCCCGGCGCCCTCGTCGTCGAGCGCAACGAACTGGAGTGGCGGCTCGACCCCCAGGGCAGCCACCGCGCCCCGGAGGCCACGAGCCACGATCTGCGGGTCGTGGTGGTCTGCAACGAGGGGTACGCGTCCAGCCTCGCCGCCGTCTCCCTCCAGCAGCTCGGACTGCACCGGGCGACCGACCTGGTCGGCGGCTTCCAGGCGTGGAAGGCCGCCGGTTTCCCGGTGACGGCCTAGCTCCCGGCTCACGATCGCCCTGCGGCGTACGTGGCTGGTGGGCGTCCCTGGTGTAAGGGGCGCCCCACCATTGCGTGCCGCCCCTTACTCGCGTACCGCCCCTCACTCCTTTGCGTACCGCCCCTTACTCCTTGGCCGTGGCCACCGTGACCGGGCGCACCCGCAACGCCACCCGGCCCGGCAGCGCGGTGGCGACGAGCGCGAGCAGCCCGGCGAGCGCGACCACGGTGACGTACACCAGAGGTGTGACCGCCGGAGCCGCCCGGCCCGTCATACCGACGCTGAACGCGGTCAGGACGGCGAGCGCGATTCCGCTGCCGAGCGCGGTGGCGAGCAGCAGGACCGAAAGCGCCTCCGTGCGCAGCATCCCCAGCACCTGGCGCCGGGTCGCCCCGGCGAGGCGCAGCAGCGCGAACTCGCGGACACGCTCCGAGACCGACATGGCCAGCGTGTTGACGACGGCGATGGCGGTGAAGGCCAGGACGAGTCCCATGGCGAGATAGTTGACCTCGGCGTTCGCCTGCTGCCGTGCGGCCTGGATCGAGTCGGCGGCGGCCGGGGCGAGGACGTGGATCCCCGGGAACTCACGGAGGGTAGTCGCGAGTTGTGTCTGTGTACGGGCGGTGCTGACGAGGACGGAGGTCGCGAGCGGGTTGTCCACATGGCGGGCGACCAGGTCATGGGCGAGGGTGAGGTCGCCGAAACCAAGACCCTTGGCGTAGACGGCCACGACCGTCGGCGTGGCGGGTGTTCCGTCGCCCAGCGTGAGTTTCAGGGGGCTGCCGGGCTTCAGGTGGAGCTGGTCGGCGGCGAGTTCGCTGACGGCGACAGTGTCCTCGGTCAGCTTCTTCAGGGAGCCGGCGGTGACGTCCGGGTCCCAGGTGCGGGTGAGGCCCCTGGGTGTGACGCCCTGCGCCGCGTACTTGTCGAGTCCCACACGGACGGTCGTACGGACCACTTCGGTGACGGTGTCGTGCTGCGTACGCAGCCGCCGTGCGGCCTCGGCCGGTACGCCGGGGCCCTGGGCGGCCACCACTCAGTCGGCGCGGATGCCCTCGCGGGCCTGGGTGCGGGCCGCGTTGCCCAGGGTCGGCTGGACGAAGAGAACGGTGCAGGTCATGCCGATGAGGAGGGTCAGAGGGGTGACGACGGAGGCCATCCGGGCGGCATGGCCACGGAGGTTGGCACGCGCCAGTCGGCTGCTGGGCCCGGTCAGCGCGAGCGGGCCTCCGAGCACGGCTACGGCCGCCCTGACCAGCAGCGGACCGAGCAGCGCGACGGAGGAGGCGAGGACCACGACGGCCAGGAAGGTCACGGGAGTCGAGGCGGGTTCCGTACGCAGAACACTGAGCACGGCGACGAGGGCGGCACCGCCGGCGAGCAGGACGAGACCCGCGAGGATCCGTCCCCACGCCGGGCGGGTGCGCTCGGCCCCGGCCTCGGCGAGCGCCTCGGCCGGGCGGATCCGGGCGATCCGGCGCGAGGAGACACGGGCGGCGGCCCAGGCACCGAGCAGTGTCGCGGCGAGCCCGGCGAACGGCGGGAAGACGCTGACGGTGTGCTGAAGCGTGGCCGGCACGGCGCCCATGGCCACGAACCGGCCGTGCAGCCAACCGCCCAGCGGCAGCCCCGCGAACGCGCCGACGGTACCCGCGGCGGCCCCGACGATCAGTGCCTCACGGCCGAGGAGCGCCCGGATCTGCCCCGGCGTGGCAGCGATGGCACGCAGCAGGGCGAGTTCGCGATGGCGCTGCTGCACGGAGAGCGCGAAGGTCCCGACCACCACGAGGACGGCCACGAGCAGTGAGGTGCCGCCCATCGCACCGCCCATGCTGACCAGCTTCGTACGCGCGGCGGCCGCGTCCAGGAACTCCACGGGCCCTCGGCCGTCGCCGGCACTGACCTGCGCGGTCGTACCGTACGGCGCCCTGGCTCCGTGCAGCGCCGTGCTGACCGATCGCTTCAGCACGGCCGCGTCCGTGCCCTTGGCGGGAAGCACCCCGAAGGCGGTGACCTGTCCGGGGTGGGCGGCAAGGCGGCGGGCCTCGGCGGTGGAGAAGAAGAGGGCCGTCTGGTGCCGCACCTCCTGGGCGGGGGCGGCTATTCCGGTCACCCGGTAGGTCCGCGGGCTCTGCGTCGACTGGACGGTGAGCCGGTCGCCGGGCTCGAGGTGGGCGCGCTCGGCGAGACGGCGGTCGATGACGAGATCGCCGTCGGCCTTGGGGGCGGTGCCGGTGGTGAGGGTGTACGGGGTCAGCGCGGCGGAGTCCCAGGCGTGCCCGTAGGCGGGCCGGTCCTTGTCGATGGCCCTGCCGGGTGCCAAGGGCTCGGCCAGGAAGGTCAGTTCGGGGATGACCTCACGTACGCCGGGCGCCTTCCGGAGCTCGGTGGCGAGGTCGCCCGGGAGCCAGGCCCGTTCGGCGATCGGCTTGGCCTTGTGTTTGACCTTCGTCTTGCCCTTCTTGTGTTTGACGGTGGTCTGGTGGACGTTCTGGTCGGCGGAGACCACGACGGGCGTCGCGGCATACCGTTCGGCGGCGATCGTGCCGCGCAGGCCCGTCTCCAGGAGGGTGCCGCAGGCGGTGATGAGAGCGGCCGCGCACATCAAGGCGAAGAAAGCACCGACGAAGCCTCCCTTGCGGGCTCGGACGGTCCGCAGGGCGTAACGCAGCATCATGAGAGCTCGCTCCCTGGTCTGTCGTGGGGTGCCGGGCGGTTCTCGGGTGCGGCATCGGGCTTGGCTTCGGGCACGGTGACGGGGGCCGGGAAGGCCAGGAACCGGGTGAGCACGGCGCGCGCGCCGGGCGGGGTGTCGGCCTCAGGGCGCTTGTAGCGGTTGAGGAGCGCGATGTACTCCTCGAAGAACGCACGGAGTTCGGGAAGCGTCAGCCGGATGCTGCCGCGCGAGTAGGGGAAGGCGTCGACCCAGGGATCGGTTTCGCCCGCCTCCCCGTCCACCCCCCGCGTCCGCAGCCTCTGCATCTGCAGTTGCAGTTGCATCTGCTCGAAGAGTTCGAGGTCGGCGGCGTACGCGTGGTGGTTCAGCTCGTCCATGACGAGCCGCATCTCGGGAGTCTGCCGACTGCGCGGCGGGAAGCGGCGGTCACCAGGGACGGCCCGCCACCAGCGCTCCCTGCCGTGGCCGCCCGCCTCCGCCGGTCGGTCCACTTCTTCCACGAAGCCGTACCGAGCGAGCTCACGCAGGTGGTAGCTGGTGGCTCCGGTGTTGAGCCCGAGCGCCCGGGCCAGCGTCGCCGAGGTGGCGGGGCCGTGCACGGTCAGGTACTGAAGCATGCGTTGCCGACGGGGCTGCGCGAGGGCCTTGAGCGTGGCGAGGTCGGCGAGCTCGGTGGAGCCGCCCGAAGTCTCCTCGCCCCGCCTCGCCATGGGTTCCGCGCCGGGTTCCTGTGCCATGCGTACACAGTCCTCTGTGCACAGACACCTGTGCATTGCGGCAACCCGGCGTCTCCCTCCGGGGGTTAACCCCACCCTCACGAAGGGGAGTTGGACAGTGGCCGGAGTCTGAATCCGAGTCGCGATCGGGTTCAGTCCCCGGTCCCCCCTGAGCCCAACCGTCCGGCTGCCCACAGGCGTACAGCGAGTTCAGAACCCAGTTACCAGGCCGAGGCCCGCCCCCAACCCCCGACCCCCGACCCAAGGCTCAGAACCCCTCGTCCCCCAAGCCCTCCGTGTCCTCCCCCTCTTCCTCCAGCGCCTGGCGAACCACGCGCAGCGCCATCCCCTCGGAGTAGCCCTTGCGGGCGAGCATGCCCGCAAGGCGTCGCAACCGTTTGTCGCGGTCGAGGCCGCGCGTGGAGCGAAGCTTGCGCGCGACGAGCTCGCGCGCCGTCGCCTCTTCCTGCTCGGAGTCGAGCTGCCCGACGGCCTCGTCGATCAGCGTCGAGTCCACGCCCTTGGTCCGCAGCTCCCGCGCGAGCGCCCGCCGGGCCAGACCCCGGCCGTGGTGCCGGGACTCCACCCAGGCGTCCGCGAAGGCACCGTCGTTGATCAGCCCGACCTCCTCGAACCGTGACAGCACCTCGTCCGCCACATCGTCGGGAATCTCACGCTTGCGCAACGCGTCCGCGAGCTGTTTCCGCGTGCGCGGGGTCCCGGTGAGCAGGCGCAGACAGATCGCCCGCGCCCGCTCAGCCGGGTCCCCTGGGGGCTCCCCCTTCTCGGCCCTCGACGAGGAAGGAGTGCCTCCGTCCTGTGGGTCGTCGGACGGCTCGCCGAAACCGCCACGCCTCCGACGCCCTCGTCCACCTCGCGGCCCCCCGTCGCCGCGCCGCCCACCGCCACGGCGCGATGCACCGCCCGGAGAACCGTGACCGTCCGTCAGGCCGTCGCCTTCGCCCGCCGGACCGTCACTGCCGTACGGATCCCCGCCGTGGAACCCCTCGGAGCCATACGTGTCACCGGAGTACCTGGAGGAGCCGCCGTACGTCTCGTCCCCGTATGGCCCGTCCCCGCCGTGCGCTCTTTCACCGTCTCCGGCCGAGTCGCCGTTCCCCCCGCGCCCCTGCCCCCGCGGGGGGACGGGGTAGGCGTACTCGGCCCAGTCGGTTCGTCGCGTCATGGACTAGCTCTTGGCCGCCGCGGCCTTGGACTTGGTGGCCTTGGCCGCCGGAGCGGGCACCGTCTTCGCGGCCTCGTCCGAGGCGGTCGAGACCGCCGCGTCCGCGCCCGGCTCGGCGGTGGGCTCCACCGGCCTCACACCGACGCCCAGCTTCTCCAGGATCTTCTTCTCGATCTCGTTGGCGAGGTCGGGGTTGTCCTTCAGGAAGTTGCGCGCGTTCTCCTTGCCCTGGCCGAGCTGGTCGCCCTCGTACGTGTACCAGGCGCCGGCCTTGCGGACGAAGCCGTGCTCCACGCCCATGTCGATCAGGCCGCCCTCGCGGCTGATGCCGTGCCCGTAGAGGATGTCGAACTCGGCCTGCTTGAAGGGGGGCGCGACCTTGTTCTTGACGACCTTGACGCGGGTGCGGTTGCCGACCGCGTCGGTGCCGTCCTTCAGCGTCTCGATGCGGCGGATGTCGAGTCGCACCGAGGCGTAGAACTTCAGCGCCCGGCCACCCGTCGTGGTCTCCGGGGAGCCGAACATCACGCCGATCTTCTCGCGCAGCTGGTTGATGAAGATCGCAGTGGTCTTCGACTGGTTGAGCGCGCTGGTGATCTTCCGCAGGGCCTGGCTCATCAGACGGGCCTGCAGACCCACGTGGGAGTCGCCCATCTCGCCCTCGATCTCCGCCCGCGGCACCAGGGCGGCGACGGAGTCGATGACGATCAGGTCGAGCGCGCCGGAGCGGACGAGCATGTCCACGATTTCCAGCGCCTGCTCGCCGTTGTCCGGCTGGGACAGGATCAGGTTGTCGATGTCGACACCGAGCTTCTTCGCGTACTCGGGGTCGAGGGCGTGCTCGGCGTCAATGAAGGCCACCTGGCCGCCGGCCTTCTGCGCGTTCGCCACCGCGTGCAGCGTCAGCGTCGTCTTACCGGAGGATTCCGGGCCGTACACCTCCACCACTCGGCCGCGCGGCAGGCCGCCGACACCGAGGGCGACGTCGAGCGCGGTCGACCCGGTGGGGATGACCTCGATGGGCTCGTTCGGCCGCTCGCCCAGGCGCATCACCGCGCCCTTGCCGAATTGCCGTTCAATCTGTGCGAGCGCGGCGTCGAGCGCCTTCTCGCGGTCCGTACCTGCCATGGGTTCCACCCGGTTTGCTTGAGTCGATCGCTTCACGTCAAAGACGCTAACGCCTGCCACTGACAATGCGCCCCGACACCCGTCCAGCCTGTGGATAACTCGGGTACATCTCTGTGAAAACCCTGCCGAAATCCCCGCCGAGAGCCTCGCCGGAGATTCCATAAGAATGGATGTTCGATTTTGGTGTCAAGCGCACCACTCGACACCTCCGAGCGTACGTTCGCGGACCGACAACGGCCGGGATCCCCGCCTACTCCACGGGGCGTACCACCGGAGTCTTCGGCCGTACGACGACCTCAGGGCCCTGGCCGCCGAAGCTTGAACCTCATGGAGAGCCGCAGCAAAACCCCCGCTCCCGCCGTGACCACCGCCGTCGCCCCACCGGCACGACCGTCCCCGGTGCGCCCCGTGCGGCGCGGGCCGTGGCGCGGAGTGCGTCCCGCCGAGCGGCTCTGCCACGCGACCGGCGCCGTGCTGGTGCTCTCCGGGCTGGCGCATCTGGTGGTCTTCGCCGTGGACGGCGGCCCCTGGGACGGGCCCGTCTCCTGGCGCAAGCCCGTCACGTTCGGGCTCTCCTTCGGGCTGACGCTGATCGCGATCACGTGGGTCACGTCGTATCTGCGGGTCGGAGCGCGTCTGCGCTCGGCACTGCTCGTCGTGTTCGCCGCCGACTGTGTCGTGGAGGTGGGCGGGATCACCCTGCAGGCGTGGCGCCGGGTGCCGTCGCATCTCAACATGGAGACCGGCTTCGACACAGCGGTGTCGATGACGCTCGCGGTGGGCGGCGGGGTCCTCGTGGTGCTGCTCACCGTGTTCGCGGTGGCCTCCTTCCGGAACCGGCCCTCGGGCCCCCTGGGGATGCCGCTCGCGCTGCGCTCCGGGTTCGCGATCCTGCTCGTCGCGCTGGCGTCGGGCGCCGCGATGATCGCGCGCGGGGTCGTCCTCACCCGCACCGGCCACCAGGAGGCGGCGTACCACTCGACGGCCCCGCTCAAGCCGCTGCACGGGGTGAGCCTGCACGCCGTGCTGGTCCTGCCCGCGCTGGCCCGGCTGCTGTCGCACACGCCATGGAGCGATCGGACACGGCAGCGGGTCGTCCACGCGGCGGTCGGCTGCTACGCGGCGGCGGTCCTGGCCGCCGGAGTGTGGGCGGCCCTCACCTGGTGAATCATCGGCCTCATCGGCCGAGCAGCCCCCGCAGACGGGCGCGGAAGGAGGGCGACCTCCTGGTCCGGTGGCCGTGCACCCGGGGATCGTCCGTGACGTCGTACCGCTTCACATAGGCCCCCAGGAAGGCCTGGAGGGTGGCGACCGCGGGGATGGCGATCAGGGCGCCGACGGCCCCGAGGAGCGCGGTGCCCGCGATGACCGAGCCGAAGGCGACCGCGGGATGGATGTCCACGGTCTTGGCGGTCAGCTTGGGCTGCAGTACGTAGTTCTCGAACTGCTGGTAGACCACGACGAAGATCAGCACCCACAGCGCGTACCAGGGGTTGACGGTGAAGGCGATCAGCATCGGCAGGGCGCCCGCGAGATACGTACCGATGGTGGGGATGAACTGCGAGACCAGACCCACCCAGACGGCGAGCACGGGCGCGTAGGGCACGCCGAGGGCCTGCAGCAGGATGTAGTGCGCGATGCCGGAGATCAGCGCCATCAGACCGCGCGAGTACAGATAGCCGCCTGTCTTGTCGACGGCTATCTCCCACGCGCGCAGCACCTCTGCCTGTCGCGCGGGCGGCAGCACGGAGCACAACGCACGCCGCAACCGGGGCCCGTCGGCCGCGAAGTAGAACGAGAACAGCGTGATCGTCAGCAGCTTGAAGAGACCGCCCAGCACCTGCGCGGACACGTCCAGGACGCCGGTCGCGCTGTTCTGCACGTACTTCCGCAGCCAGTCGGAGTGCACCAGGCTGTCCTGGACGTCCACCCGTCTCACGTGGGTGTGGAAGGTCGAGTTGATCCAGTTGATCACCGAGTCCAGGTACTCGGGAAAGCCCTCGATCATCTTGATGATCTGACCCGCGAGCATCGAGCCGAGCAGCGTGATGAATCCGGCCGTCACGATCAGCAGACCGAAGAAGACGAGGAAGGCGGCCAGCCCCCGGCGCACACCGTACGAGGCCATCCAGCTCACCGCGGGCTCGATGGCCAGCGCCAGGAAGAACGCGATCAGAATGTTGATCAGCAGCCCGATGAGCTGGTGGAACGCCCAACTGCCCAGTTGGAACAGGGCGACGAGGGTGAGCGCGAGCACCATCGCGCGCGGCAGCCAGCGCGGCATGCGCGCGCCCTGCCCGGAGGCGTCCCCGCCCGGGGGCGGAGTGGGCGGCGTCGTGCCGAAGGGGGATGTCTGCTGGGCGACCTGCGCGGTCTCGTCTGTCGGGGCCACGGGGCAAGTCTCGCCCACTCCACCGACAATCGGTGACGGGCCCCGGATCTTCGGGGTCCGTCAGCGGTTTTCGTACGGAACGTTCATGGTCGCGCACACCACGCGCCACACGTCCTTGGCCTCCCAGCCGGCGTTCAGCGCCTGGTGCACGGTCCGTCCGCCGAGCTCCGTCATCACATGATCGCGCGCGAAGGTGTCGGCGTACGCCTCACCGAAGTGATCCGCCATCCGCTGCCAGAAGACCGTCAACCGCATGACTCCAGTATCCCGCCCCTGAGAGTGGGCCCGCGCCGGGACCCCTTGCCGAGACCGCTTTCCGTCCTACGGTCTGAGACATGGCCGAATCAGGAGCATCCCCACTCCCCCCGACGCCCCCGGCGCACACCCCGCTCTCGCGCGCAGAGCACTTCATCTGGCTCACCGCACGCGTGCTGGAGCAGCGCCGTTTCGCGTACCACTTCCTGAACAGCGACGTCGGCGCCGCCGATGCGGTGGAGACCGCGCTGGCCGCCTACCGCAACGACGACGAGGGATACGGTCACGCGCTCGAACCCGATCTGCGCGGCCCGGTCAGCCAGCCGCTGCACACCGGGCACGCGCTGCGCGTCCTCGACTCGATCGGGCGGTGCGGCGGACAGCGCGTGGAGCGCGTGTGCCGCTATCTGACCTCGGTGTCGACGGCGGACGGCGCACTGCCGGCGGTCCATCCCAGTCAGCGTGGCTATCCGCACGCTCCTTTCGTGCCGATCGTCGACGACCCGCCAAGTGAACTCCTCGCCACCGGGCCCGTGGTGGGCCTGCTGCACCTCAACGAGGTGTGGCACGCCTGGCTGTTCCGGGCCACCGACTTCTGCTGGCGGGCGGTCGAGTCCCTGGACAAGTCGCACCCGTACGAGGTCGAGGCGGCCGTGGCCTTCCTGGACTCCGCCCCCGACCGCCCGCGCGCGGAGGCCGCCGCCGACCGGCTGGGCCGCCTGGTGCGCGAGCACCGGCTCGCGGCACTGGACCCGGCGCGCCTGGAGGCGTTTCCGGTGGCGCCCGGATACGCCCCGGACGAGCACCACTTCCCGCACGACTACGCGAAGACCCCGGCGTCACTCGCGCGCGCATGGTTCACCGACGAGGAGATGGCGCGCTCGCTCGACTTCCTGGCGGGCGAGCAGCGGGAGGACGGCGGCTGGCCGATCCGCTGGCGCCAGTGGGCACCGGGTACCGCCCTGGAGTGCCGCCCCATGGTGACGATCGAGGCCCTGCGCACCCTACGGGCGTACGGTCGGCCCATCGGCTGAGCGATCCCGACGGTTCCCGGCCCGCACACACGTGTGCGGGCCGTCCGCGTACCGGGCGTCAGCCTGTCAGCGCCCGCACTCCCGCCGTCACGACCACGGCCGCGCCGACCACGAGCAGGAAGGGGGCGCGCAGGAGCAGGGCGACGGCGGCCGCGGCGAGTCCTGCGCCCTTCGCGTCCACGACCAGGACGCGCCCGTCGGCGAAGGTCTGCTGAGCCGTGAGCGCGGCCAGGAGGGCGACGGGCAGCAGGGCGGCGAGGCGCTTGACGAGCGGCCGCTCCAGGACGCCGACGGGGACCAGCAGGCCGATGAGCTTGACGGCGTAGCAGCCGACGGCGGTCGCGCCGATCGCGATCCAGATGTTCAACGGTCTTCCCTTGGTGCGTCGTTGTCGGCCTTCATACGGCCGGCGGACTTCGGAGCGCGTCGCCCCTCTATGTAGAGGGCGGCGGGAGCGGCCAGCGCCGCCACCAGGACGGGGACTCCGGCGGGCATCACGGGCAGCAGACCGAGCCCCAGAAGGACCGCGGCACCGGCCACCGCGCGCTCCGTGGTGGTCTTCAGCATCGGCGCGAGCAGCGCGAGGAAGACGGCGGGCCCGGCGGCGTCCAGCCCCCACGCGTCGGTGTCCCCGATGGCTTCCGCCCCGACGGCGCCCAGCAGCGTGGTGAGGTTCCACAGCACGTACAGGGTGAGCCCGGTGACGGTGAAGCCGATCCGGACACTGCGGCGGGTGGGCTGGGCGAGCGCGACGGCCGTGGTCTCGTCGATGACCCACTGCGCGGCGAACGGGCGCACCGCGCGCGGGAGGGCCAGCAGTTGTGACAGACGCAGTCCGTAGAACGCGTTGCGCACCCCGAGGAAGAACGCGCCCGCGGCCGCCGTGAGCGGGTTGCCGCCGCCTGCGAGCGCGCCCACGAGCGCGAACTGCGAGGCGCCGGTGAACACCAGGAGGCTGAGCGCGCAGGTCTGCAGGACGGTGAGCCCGCTGCCTGCCGAGGTCACTCCGAAGGCGAAACCGGACAGTCCGACGGCGACCCCGACTCCCAGGGCGTCCCGGACGACGGCCGCGTCGGGTTTTCCGCCGCCTTCTTCACTGCGTATGTCTGCGAGAGCTGTCTGTTCTGCCACACCCCGGACTGTAGGTACGGCCGCCCGTCGGCGTCTTGTACGTTCTTGCGCTCGCGCTGGTAGGCGCCCGGTGGCACGCCCACGATCCGGGTGAAGTGACGGTTGAGGTGGGGCTGGTCGGTGAAGCCGACGGCGACGGCCGCCTCGGCGGGCGCGGAACCGGCGTCCAGGAGGTGGCGTGCCCGGCGTACCCGTGCGTCGGTCAGCCAGGTGTGGGGCGGCATGCCGTAGGTCTCGCGGAACGCGCGCAGCAGGGCGAACGGGCTGGTGCCGAGGTCGGCGGCGAGCCGTTCCAGGGTCGGAGGCTCGGCCATCCGCTCCTCCAGCACGGCACGTGCGCGAGCGGCGACACGGGCGCCCGCGGTGTGCACGCCCTGCTGCGGCAGCGGACCGCCGTTCAGGCGCAGCAGCCGGGTCACCGCGACCCGTAGCAGCGTGTCGGCCGCGAGCGCGTTGCCCTCCTCCGCGGCCCGAAGCACTTCGTGAACCAGACCCGCCGCATACGGATCGTCGAGCACCGGGCTGACGAATCCGGGCGTTCCACGAATCGTGGTGGTCTCCGCGGCGATCTCCGCCACCAGCTCGGGCGAGGGGTACACCGCCCCGTACCGCCACCCCTCGGGAACACCCGCCCGGCCCGTGTGCGGGGTGTCGGGGTTGACCAGCGCGAGCGCGCCCGGACCCGCGTACTGGTCGGCGCCGCCGTGGTGGAAGACCTCGACACCGTCGGAGATGGCGGCGATCACGAAGTTCTCGTGGGTGTGCCGCACAAAGATCTTCTCGACGAACCGCGCCCGCAGCAGATCGACACCCGGCAGCTCCGCGTACCGCCAGTGCCGCGCCCGCTCCTGTCCCGAACCTGCCACGCATTCATTCTCCGCTACTCCCTCGCCGAGGGGCCGCGGGTGGCACCCCAACCAGCCCGCGGCCGCGCACCGGCGGAAGGGGACGGGGCGGGGTGTCCGCCCGCAGCGGCTGGCGCGTCAACACCGGCTCCTTCGAAAGCCGACCGATTCCGCGCCTGACCGAGGACGGATACCCCCGGCCCGGCCCCGACCCACCATCAGCAGAAGGCGCGCCGACCTCCAGCGGACGCGTTCTCGCAGGTCAGAGCGATTGTCAGTGGCCGGGTGCAGGATGGACGCATGGTCAGCTCCGCACACCGAGCCCTGGACGGCTTCTCCCCCGCGACCCGCGGCTGGTTCACGGGGGCCTTCTCCGCGCCCACTGCGGCCCAGGCCGGCGCGTGGAAGGCCATCGGCGAGGGCTCGGACGTGCTGGTGGTCGCCCCGACCGGCTCCGGCAAGACCCTGGCCGCGTTCCTCGCCGCGCTCGACCAGCTGGCCTCGACCCCGCCCCCGGCCGACCCCAGGAAGCGCTGCCGGGTGCTGTACGTATCACCGCTCAAGGCCCTCGCGGTGGACGTGGAGCGGAATCTGCGCAGCCCGCTGACCGGCATCCGGCAGGAGTCGGTGCGCCTCGGGCTGCCCGAGCCCGAAGTGAAGGTCGGCATCCGCTCCGGCGACACTCCGCCAGCAGAGCGGCGCGCGCTGGCCACCCGCCCGCCGGACATCCTGATCACGACTCCTGAGTCACTGTTCCTGATGCTGACGTCGGCGACGCGCGACGCGCTGACCGGTATCGAGACGGTGATCCTGGACGAGGTGCACGCGGTCGCGGGCACCAAGCGCGGCGCCCATCTCGCGCTCACCCTGGAGCGCCTCGACGAGCTGCTGCCCAGGCCCGCGCGCCGCATCGGCCTCTCCGCGACGGTGCGTCCGGTGGACGAGGTGGCCCGCTATCTCTCGCCCCGCCGCAAGGTGGAGATCGTCCAACCGCCGTCGGGCAAGGAATTCGACCTCTCCGTGGTCGTCCCGGTCGAGGACCTGGGCGAGCTCGGCGGCTCCCCGGTCGCCGACGGCAGCGAGGGCGCGGAGAAGCCCTCCATCTGGCCGCATGTCGAGGAGCGGATCGCCGACCTCGTGCAGTCCCACCGCTCCACGATCGTGTTCGCCAACTCCCGCCGCCTGGCGGAGCGCCTGTGCAACCGGCTGAACGAGATCGCGTACGAGCGGGCGACGGGCGAGCCCCTGGCGGAGGCGCACGCCCCGGCCCAGCTGATGGGGGGCTCCGGCGCGGCCCAGGGGGCGCCGCCCGTCATCGCGCGGGCCCACCACGGCTCCGTCTCCAAGGAGCAGCGGGCCCTGGTCGAGGAGGACCTGAAGGCAGGGCGCCTGCCCGCGGTGGTCGCCACCTCCAGCCTCGAGCTCGGTATCGACATGGGCGCGGTCGACCTCGTCGTCCAGGTCGAATCCCCGCCGTCCGTCGCCTCCGGCCTCCAGCGCGTGGGCCGCGCGGGCCACCAGGTCGGCGCGGTGTCCACCGGCGTCGTCTTCCCCAAGTACCGCGGCGACCTGGTCCAGGCGGCGGTGGTCACCGAGCGGATGCGCACCGGCTCCATCGAGTCCCTGCGGGTCCCCGCCAACCCCTTGGACGTGCTGGCGCAGCAGCTCGTCGCCATGACCGCACTCGACACCTGGCAGGTCGACGACCTGCTCGCCACGGTCCGCCGGGCGGCACCCTTCGCCTCGCTGCCCGAGTCCGCGTTCACCGCCGTGCTCGACATGCTCGCGGGCCGCTACCCGTCCGACGCCTTCGCGGAGCTCAGGCCCCGCGTGGTGTGGGACCGCGTCGCGGGTACGATCACGGGCCGTCCCGGCGCTCAGCGCCTCGCCGTCACCTCCGGCGGGACCATCCCCGACCGCGGGCTGTTCGGGGTCTTCCTCGCGGGATCCGACCCCAAGAAGGGCGGCGGCCGGGTCGGTGAGCTCGACGAGGAGATGGTCTACGAGTCCCGTGTCGGGGACGTCTTCACACTCGGCACGAGTTCCTGGCGCATCGAGGACATCACCCGCGACCGCGTCCTGGTCTCCCCCGCCCCCGGCGTCCCGGGCCGGCTCCCCTTCTGGAAGGGAGACCAGCTCGGCCGCCCGCTCGAGCTCGGCCGGGCGGTCGGCGCGTTCCTCCGCGAGGTGGGCTCACTCCCCAAGGATGACGCCCGCCTACGGCTGCTGGCCGCAGGACTGGACGCCTGGGCCGCCGACAACGTGCTGTCGTACCTCACCGAACAGCGCGAGGCGTGCGGGCACGTCCCGGACGACCGCACGATCGTCGTCGAGCGGTTCCGTGACGAGCTGGGCGACTGGCGGGTGGTCGTGCACTCCCCCTTCGGCGCCCAGGTGCACGCCCCCTGGGCCCTCGCGCTGGGCGCCCGGCTCTCCGAGCGCTACGGCATGGACGCCCAGGTCATGCACGCCGACGACGGCATCGTGCTGCGCCTGCCCGACGCCGACGTGATGAGCCTGGACCTGCTCGACCAGGAGCCCATGAATCTGGGCACGGAGTACGACGCGGAGCAGGCGCCCGTCGGCGCGGCGGACGTCGCCTTCGACAAGGGTGAGGTCGACCAGATCGTCACCGACCAGGTGGGCGGCTCGGCACTGTTCGCGGCCCGGTTCCGCGAGTGCGCGGCCCGCGCGCTGCTGCTGCCGCGCCGCAGCCCGGGAAAGCGCACCCCGCTGTGGCAGCAGCGGCAGCGCGCCGCCCAACTGCTCCAGGTGGCCAGCGAGTTCGGATCGTTCCCGATCGTCCTGGAGGCGGTCCGCGAATGCCTCCAGGACGTCTTCGACGTCCCCGGGCTCACCGAGCTCATGGGCGACATCGAGTCACGCAAGGTGCGGCTCGTCGAGGTCACCACGCCCGAGCCCTCCCCCTTCGCCCGCTCCCTCCTGTTCGGATACGTCGCCCAGTTCCTGTACGAGGGCGACTCCCCGCTCGCCGAGCGGCGCGCCGCCGCCCTGTCGCTGGACTCCCGCCTGTTGGCCGAGCTCCTGGGCCAGGCCGAGCTGCGCGAGCTGCTCGACGCCGAGGTCCTGGCCGAGCTGGAGCGGGAGCTCCAGTGGCTCACCGAGGACCGCCGCGTCAAGGACGCCGAAGGCGTCGCGGACCTGCTGCGTCTGCTGGGCCCGCTCACGGACGCCGACCTGGCCGAGCGCGGCGCCGAACCGCGGTGGGCCAAGGAGCTGGCCGGCGCCCGCCGCGCCATCAAGGTCCGTATCGCCGGCGCCGAGCACTGGGCGGCCATCGAGGACGCCGGCCGCCTGCGGGACGCTTTGGGCACGGCGCTGCCCGTCGGCGTCCCCGAGGCCTTCACGGAGCCGGTCAAGGACCCGCTCGGCGACCTTCTCGCGCGCTACGCACGCACCCACGGCCCGTTCACCTCCACCACCGCCGCCGCCCGCTTCGGTCTCGGCACGGCCGTCACGGACGGAGCGCTGCAACGCCTCGCGGCGAACGGCCGCGTCGTCCAAGGGGAGTTCCATCCGGCGGGCATCGGCCAGGAGTGGTGCGACGCGGCCGTGCTGCGCAGACTGCGGCGCCGTTCGCTCGCGGCCCTGCGTCATGAGTTGGAGCCGGTGCCGCCCGCCGCGCTCGCGCAGTTCCTGCCGCAGTGGCAGCACGTCGACAGCGGGCACGGGCTGCGCGGCATCGACGGACTGGTGCGCGCCGTCGAACAGTTGCAGGGTGCCTCGGTGCCCGCCTCCGCCCTGGAGAAGCTGGTCCTGCCCTCCCGCGTCTCCGGTTACGCCCCCGCACTGCTCGACGAACTCACGGCCGCCGGAGAGGTGGTCTGGGCCGGGGCCGGGTCGCTGCCCGGCAAGGACGGCTGGGTCTCGCTCTATCTCGCGGACGCGGCCCCGCTGCTCCTCCCGGACCCGCACCCCCTGGAGCTGACCGCCCTGCACCAGTCGGTGCTGGACGCCCTCTCGGGGGGTTATGGCCTGTTCTTCCGCCAGATCGCCGACCATGTCCGCGTCACCACCCACCCCGACGCCACCGATCCCCAACTCGCCGACACGATCTGGGACCTGGCCTGGTCCGGTCGGCTCACGAACGACACGCTCGCACCGATGCGCGCGCTCCTGGGTTCGGGTCGCACCGCCGGGTCCACGGCGCACCGCGCCAAGCGCACGGTCCCGCGCGGCCGCTACGGCTCCCTGACCGGCGCCGCACGCCCCCAGTCCCGTACGGGCCCGCCGACGGTGGCCGGCCGCTGGTCGCTGCTGCCCGCCCGTGAGCCCGACGCCACCGTGCGCGCCCACGCCCTGGCCCGCACACTGCTCGACCGGCACGGCGTGGTGACCCGGGGCGCCGTCGCCGCGGAAGGCGTCGAGGGCGGCTTCTCCGCCGTGTACCGCATCCTGTCCGCGTTCGAGGACAGCGGCCAGGCCCGCCGGGGTTACGTGGTGGAAGGACTGGGTGCCGCCCAGTTCGCGATGGACGGAGCGGTGGACCGCCTGCGCGCGGCGGCGAACGCACGGGACCGGGGCGAATCCCTGATCGCCCAGGACCCCCAGGACACCTTCCCGGGGCCGACCGGTTTCCCGGACACCTCCGGTTTCCCGGACGCCCCCGGCCGCCCCCGCACCAACGGCTTCCCCGACGGCCACGACCCCGCGCACACTCACGCCTTCCCCGACGACCTCGACCTCGACGCGACGAGCCCCCTGGGTTTCCCCGAGGCCGAGGACTCCGCCTTCGCCGGCGGCCACAGCTTCGCGAGCGACCCCGCGCTCTCCCCCAACCGGTTCCGCGCCCGTTCCTCGTCCCGGGCCACACCTCAGGCCGTGGTCCTGGCCGCCGCCGACCCCGCGAACGCGTACGGCGGGGCCCTTTCCTGGCCCGAGCCGCCCACCGGCGCCGGGCACAAGCCGGGCCGTAAGGCGGGCTCTCTGGTGGTGCTCGTCGACGGCGAGCTGACGCTGTACATGGAGCGCGGCGGCAAGACCCTGCTCGCCTGGCCCTCGGACCCGGACGGCTCGGTCATGGAGGACGCCCGTCTGCGTACCGCCGCCGAAGCCCTCGCCGCGGCCGCCCGCGCGGGCTCCCTCGGCACGGTCACGGTGGAGCGCGTCAACGGCGCCTCCGCCCTGACATCCCCGTTCGGCACCCTCCTGGAAGGCGCCGGCTTCATCGCGACCCCCCGTGGCCTGCGCCTGCGCGCCTGAGCACCCCGCCCACACGCACCCCACGTACCCGCATCCCACCCCACCCCGCCGCACCCCGTCCCATCCCGTGCCACCCTGGAACCCATGCCCGAAGGAGACACCGTCTGGCAAGCCGCGAGGCGGCTGCACACCGCCCTCGCGGGCAAGGTGCTGACCCGCTCCGACCTGCGGGTGCCCAAGTACGCCACCGCCGACCTCACCGGCCGCACCGTCCTGGACGTCACCCCGCGCGGCAAGCACCTCCTCACCCGGATCGAGGGCGGACTGACCCTGCACTCGCATCTGCGCATGGACGGCTCCTGGAAGGTGTACGCGAACGGCCGGCCCTGGAGCGGCGGCCCCGCCCACCAGATCCGGGCGATCCTCGGCACCGCGGACCGCACGGCCGTCGGCTACCGGCTCCCCGTCCTGGAGTTGCTCCGCACCGCGGACGAGGACCGCGCCGTCGGCCACCTCGGCCCCGACCTCCTCGGCCCGGACTGGAACCCCGACAGCGCCTTGGAGAACCTTCTCCAAGACCCCGCCCGCCCCCTCGGCGAGGCCCTCCTCGACCAGCGCAACCTCGCCGGGATCGGCAATGTCTACAAGAGCGAGCTGTGCTTCCTCCTCCGGGTCACCCCCTGGCTGCCCATCGGTGACCTTCCCGCCGACCGCGCCGCCCAGCTCCCGGCCCTGGCCAAGAGGCTCCTGGAGGCCAACCGCGACCGCCCGACCCGCATCACCACCGGCCGCCGCGACCAGAACCTCTTCGTGTACGGCCGCGCACCCCGACCCTGTCTGCGCTGTGGCACCTCGATCCGCCGGGCCGACCAGGGCGACGGCTCCCGAGAGCGCCCCACGTACTGGTGCCCGGCGTGCCAGACGGGCCCGACTCCGACCCCGGGCCGTATCCCGTCCCCCGGGCGCCGGTCCCTCCCGTACAACTCCCCACCGTACGACTAATTGACGATCCGTCAGAAACCCTCGTACCGTCCCTTCATGCCCGTCAAGGCGTACGACCTCACCGGACGCACCGCATTCGTCACCGGCGCCGCCAGCGGGATCGGCCGCGCGTCAGCCGTCCTGCTGGCGGAGGCGGGGGCCGCCGTCCACTGCGCGGACCGGGACCCGCAGGGCCTGCACGAGACGGCGACCCTCATCAAGGCCCGGGGCGGCACGGCCCACACACATCCGCTCGACGTCAGCGACCATGCGCAGCTCCGACAGGCCGTCGCGTCCTGCGAACGGCTCGACGTCATGGCGGCGGTCGCCGGGATCATGCACAGCAGCCCGGTCCTGGAGACCCGGGACGAGGACCTCGACCGCGTGCTGGGCGTCAACTTCAAGGGCGTGCTGTACGCCTGCCAGGAGGCCGCCCGCCTCATGATCGCGAAGAGCCTACGGGGGAGCATCATCACGATGGCGTCGGGCGCCATCGACACCGGCGGTCCCGGCCTGCTCTGCTACGGCGCGTCGAAGGCGGCCGTCGTGCAGTTGACGAAGACCCTGGCGACCGAGGTCGGCCCGCACGGCATCCGTGTCAACGCGGTCGCGCCCGGCTGGACGCGTACGCCGATGACCGACCGTCACGGGGACGCCCAGGCGCGCACCGAAGCGGTCATGGCCCGGCTGTCGCCGCTCGGCCGGGTCGGCGAACCCGAGGACATCGCCCACGCCGTGCTGCATCTGGCCTCCGACGCCTCGGCGTTCACGACGGGTCAGATCCTGCGCCCGAACGGCGGCGTAGCGATGCCTTGGTAGCCCCCAGCAACCCCCAGCAGCACCCCCACGTCGCCGCCCCCGGCATGCACCCCGCGGCATCCGCCCCCTCTGAGCCCAGCCTCCCTCCCGCGCCGGGCCCCAAGCACCACGCGCCCCCAAGCGCGCCGTACCCGTCCCCCACCCCCTCCACCGAACGCCCCGCCCCTACGAAGCCCCCGGCTCGCGCCCCCTACGCGTCCCACGCCGTAGCCATCCCTCCCGGCGCCTGCGCGCCCCGGCGCCGGCGCGCACGACCCCCGCCTTCGGCACACAGTGCACCGGCAGCAGGCTCAACCCCCATCCCCCGGCCGCGACCGCCCCCTCCAGCGCCCCGGCATCGGGCGCCAGCGCGAGCCGGAGGACGCCCCACCACCACAGCGCTCCGAGCCCCAGCGCAGCCCCCCAGCGCGCTATCCGCCCTGCCATGGTGTCCACCTCCAGCCCGAAGCTAGACCCGCGCTCTCACCCACCGGCAGGGCGCACCAACGGCACAGAGGCGCACCCACGGCACATCCGAAGCCGGCCACGGCGCCCCGGGGCCGCCTCGGGGCGCCCGGCGGTCACCGCCGAGAGCCGCCCGCCTCCGGGCGTCACCCGTTCTCCGCCTGGAACATCCAGTGATGCTTCTCGAGGTCGGCGGTGATCTGGATGAAGATGTCCTGGCTCACCGGATCGGCTTCACCCGTCGCGTCCACCCGCACCCGCATCCGGCTGATCACCGCGCTCAGCGCGTCCACTAGCTCCCCCACGGCGTCGGTGTCCTTGATCCAGCCCTCCGGCGTGACACCGATACCGCTGGTGGTGGCCACGGTCGCGGCCCGTCCGTCGGGCGGGACTCCGAGTGTCGAGGCGCGCTCCGCCACCGTGTCGGAGTGCAGCCGTGCGGTGTCCACGACCTCGTCGAGCTGGAGGTGGATGGAGCGGAAACGCGGTCCGACCACGTTCCAGTGGACCTGCTTCGCCACCAAGGAGAGATCCACCAGGTCGACCAGCGCTCCCTGGAGGGCGCCGGACACGGTCTTGAGATCCGCGTCTGACAACGGGCTCTTCACGACGTACATCGGGATTCTCCGATCCACTCGACCTCATCAACGACGGCCTCATCCATCACGACCTCATCAACCATGGCATATAGGCGCAATTCAGGTCATCTGGAGGAAGCGGCCCCGGAGACAGCGAAAGCCCCGGCCGAACCCGCTCCAGGTTTCCCCTGGAGCAGCCCCGGCCGGGGCTTTCGCAAGCATGCTCAGCTCATGAGCGCGAACTCGTGAGCGTCAGGCGGCGACGACGTCGACCGCCTCGGCTGGCGCCTTGATGGTGACCCGTTCCGGTGGCACGCCGGTGACCGATACGGAATTCAGCATCGGACGGCGCACCGGTGTGGGCACCGGCTCGGTGGCCGCTGCAGACTGGGCCAGCTCGGCGAGAGCGAGTTCGTCGCTCACTTCCCGCATGAGCTCGGACATCCGTACGTCCAGCGCGTCGCAGATGGCGGAGAGCAGCTCGGAGGATGCCTCCTTCTGCCCCCGCTCCACCTCGGAGAGATAGCCGAGTGAAACTCGGGCGGACGAGGAGACTTCGCGCAGAGTACGGCCCTGGCGCTGGCGCTGCCGACGCAGCACGTCACCAAGCAGGCGACGGAGCAGAATCATCGGTGGCTCCCTCCTCGGACCGCGTAGCCGCATCCTTCACGCCCCACCGTACCGCCTTGCGCCGCGGCCGTGCGGGGAGCGATGTCGTGTTCACTCAGGGCTGCAAACATCAAAACCCCCCGTTCTGTTCCGTATCCTGTGCCCGCTCATTCCCGGTCTGTTCGCCCGCCAGCTCCTTCAGGAGCAGTGCGAGTACGCTCCGTACACTCTCCATACGGATTTCCGTCCGGTCGCCGTTCAACCGCAGCGGTCTCACTTTCCCGCCGCCGGCAGCATGAAAAGATGCTCGGGACGGCCCGTCGACGGCCACGAAAACCGTCCCGACCGGCTGCCCGTCCTGGGGTTCGGGTCCCGCGACACCGGTGGTCGCTATCCCCCAGTCGGCGCCGAGCGCCTTGCGCACACCGGCCGCCATCTGGGCCGCGACCTGCGGATCCACCGCACCGCGCTCGGCCAACAGAGTGGCGTCGACGCCCAGGAGTTCGTGTTTGAGTTCGGTGGCGTACGCCGTCACGGAGCCCCGGAAGGCCTGGGAGGCCCCGGGCGTCGCGGTGATCTCCGCCGCCACCAGACCACCGGTGAGCGACTCGGCGACGGCGAGCGTCTCGCCCCTCACCGTGAGTAGTCGCAGCACTTCGGCGGCCGTAGAACTCACCGCTCCGCCTCCTCGGCCGCCGCCTGCCGCTCGGCGATTCCGCTCCTGCGCAGCACAATGGCCTGTCTTACGTAGTCGAGCCCGGTGACGACCGTCAGGACGACCGCCACGGCCATCACCCAGAACCTCAGGGTGGCCAGGGGGCCCGTCAGCGCCAGGACGTACATCCCGACCGCGGTGCCCTGCGCGAGGGTCTTCAGCTTGCCGCCACGGCTGGCCGGGATGACCCCGTAGCGGATCACCAGGAAGCGCATCAGGGTGATCCCGAGCTCGCGCCCGAGGATCACTCCCGTCACCCACCACGGCAGATCACCGAGGTAGGACAGGCAGACCAGTGCCGCGCCCATGATCGCCTTGTCGGCGATCGGGTCGGCGATCTTCCCGAAGTCGGTGACCAGGTCGTACGTGCGCGCCAGGTGCCCGTCGAAGATGTCGGTGATCATGGCGACGGCGAAGGCCGCCCAGGCCCAGGCACGCCACGCGGGGTCGTACCCGCCGTCGGCCAGCATCAGCGCCACGAAGCCCGGTACCAGGACGAGCCGGATCATGGTCAGGATGTTCGCGATGTTCCAGAGGCTGGCCTGATTGACGGCCACAGCGCCCAGCTTCCCGCCCCGGGCCGGCTTGGAGCCCCCGGGAACGCCGGGAGCGCCCGCCGCGCCATTCGCGCCGGGGGAGCCGCCCGCCGCGGACGCCGGGGCTCCGGTCATCTGGCCGCCTCCTCAGTACACGGGAGCGAGCCCAGGAGCGGCTCGGCCACCAGGTCGACACCTTCCGTACCGACCACCTTGGCCTCGACGATACGGCCGACCGTCAGACCTTCGCCGCTCGTGAACTGCACCTGGCCGTCGGTCTCGGGCGCCTGGTGCGCGGCACGGCCGACCGCACCCCACTCCTCCCCGTCGACGGAGCCGACCGACTCGACGAGCACGTGCACGGTCTCACCGACGCGCTCCTCGGCGCGCTGCGCGACCAGCTCCTCGGCTAGCCGGGACACGCGCGCGAGGCGCTCGTCGACCACGTCCTGGTCGAGCTTGTTCTCGTATGTCGCCGCCTCCGTGCCGTCCTCGTCCGAGTACCCGAAGACGCCGATGGCGTCGAGGCGCGCACCCGTGAGGAAGCGCTCCAGCTCCGCGAGGTCGGCCTCGGTCTCGCCGGGGAAGCCCACGATGAAGTTGGACCGCACACCGGCCTGCGGGGCCTTGGAGCGGATGGTGTCGAGCAGTTCCAGGAAGCGGTCCGTGTCGCCGAAGCGCCGCATCGCGCGCAGCACGTCCGGCGCGGAGTGCTGGAAGGACAGGTCGAAGTAGGGCGCGATGTTCGGCGTGGAGGTCAGCACGTCGATCAGCCCGGGGCGCATCTCGGCGGGCTGGAGGTAGCTCACGCGCACGCGCTCGATGCCGTCGATCTCGGCGAGCTCGGGGAGCATGGTCTCCAGGAGGCGGATGTCGCCCAGGTCCTTGCCGTACGAGGTGTTGTTCTCGGAGACCAGCATGATCTCCTTGACGCCCTGCTCGGCCAGCCAGCGGGTCTCGTTCAGCACGTCGCTGGGGCGGCGCGAGATGAAGGAGCCGCGGAAGGACGGGATGGCGCAGAAGGAGCAGCGCCGGTCGCAGCCGGAGGCGAGCTTCACCGAGGCGACCGGGGAGCCGTCCAGGCGGCGGCGCAGAGGCGCACGCGGGCCGGAGACCGGGGCGACGCCCTCCGGGAGGTCCGAGGGGGCGCCGTGGCCGGGAAGTGCCACCTCCCCGCCCGCGCTCTGCCGCTCGGCGGGGCTGATCGGCAGCAGCTTGCGCCGGTCGCGGGGGGTGTGGGAGGCGTGGATGCCGCCGTTCAGGATGGTCTGGAGGCGGTCGGAGATGTCCGCGTAGTCGTCGAAGCCGAGTACGCCGTCGGCCTCGGGGAGGGCCTCGGCGAGCTCCTTGCCGTACCGCTCGGCCATGCAGCCCACCGCCACGACGGCCTGGGTTCTGCCATGCCCCTTGAGGTCATTGGCTTCCAGGAGGGCGTCGACGGAGTCCTTCTTGGCGGCTTCGACGAAGCCACAGGTGTTGACTACGGCGACGTCCGCTTCTTCGGCGTCCTCCACGAGTTGCCAGCCGTCCGCCTCCAAGCGGCCTGCGAGCTCCTCCGAGTCCACCTCGTTACGGGCGCAGCCAAGGGTGACGAGTGCGACGGTACGGCGTTCAGGCATGGGCTCAAGACTACTTTGTCTCACTGACAGCCCACGTCGACGGGGTTGGCCGATCTTGGCCAACCCCGTATCCGCCTGAGCGGTGAGCCCTTTGTGCGCCCACTTCGTGAGCCCGTTGTGCGACCCTCACGGCCGTCCGAAGTCATCCGACGACGGGGTCGCCCTTCGTGTACGTCAGTCGCTCGACCTGGCCGGGCTGGAACTGGTCGTCGATCTTCTTGCCGTTCACGTACAGCTTGATGGCGCCCGCGTCGCCGAGGACCAGGTCGATCTTCGTCTTGTCCTGGAAGGTCTTGGACTCGCCCTGCTTGAGCAGACCGTCGAAGAGGAGCCGGCCGTTGTGGTCCTTGGCGGAGATCCAGCTGCGCCCGTCCGGGGCGCTCACCTGGACGGTCACCTTGTCCTGAGGGGCCGCCGCGATGGCGCTGTCGGAGGGCTCGGGCTTCGGGTCGGCGGGCTTGCTGATCTTGGGGCTGGCCGAGGTGGTGGACGTACTGGCGGTCGGTGTGGAGCCCTCGGCGACCGACGACTTCGCGTCGCTCCCACCGCTGCCCTTGACCACGGTGAAGCCGACGAAGCCGATCACGGCGACGATCGCCGCGACCATGGCGGCGGTCCAGTTCGGCCCGCGGCGCTCGGGACGGATACGTTCCGCTTCGAACAGCGGGGCGGCGGGGGTCGGCGCGGGACGCCCGCCGTGTTCCGCGTCGTAGCGGGCGAGCAGCGGGTCCGGATCGAGGCGCACGGCCCGGGCCAGCGTCCGGATGTGACCGCGCGCGTACACGTCGCCGCCGCAGGGGGCGAAGTCGTCCTGCTCGATCGCGTGCACGATGGCGATACGGACCCGGGTGGCGTTGCTGACGTCGTCAACGGTCAGTCCTGCCTCGATGCGGCCCTGCCGCAGGGCACGACCGACCGAGAGGCCTTCTTCGCGGTGCTCTTCGAACGGGCGCTCGTCTTCGGGGGAGTTGCCGTCAGGGAAGTTGCCGATGGACACGGGGGCGCCTTTCGAGCGTGTAGCCACCTGTGCTGGAGGTTCAGTTTAGGGGGGGTACGAAAGGGTGGGGCAACCGGGCGGTGGGACTTTGTACGCCATCAGAATGGCCGGTCATCCTGATGCTGGGACAGGGACCTGTCCTCTCGCTCAACTTGACGTACGACGAAGGGAAACGGTTGCCCGTCTTTCCCTTACGGGTAAGTCACGTTCGAATATCCCCGTGTCACGGAGCGAACCGTCCGCGCCATGACCGAGCCGTCGAGATCTCACCCGTACGGTGACCGACCTGTCCCGTTTTCCTCCGCCAAAAGCTCTACGCTTCAGCTTCCCCACGAATCACGGCGAGCACTCCATCCAGCTCGTCGGCCTTCACAAGGACGTCACGCGCCTTGGAACCCTCACTGGGCCCGACGATGCCGCGGGACTCCATGAGGTCCATCAGCCGCCCGGCCTTGGCGAAGCCGACCCGCAGCTTGCGCTGGAGCATCGAGGTGGACCCGAACTGCGAGGTGACGACCAGTTCGGCGGCTGCGCACAGCAGGTCGAGGTCGTCGCCGATGTCCTCGTCGATCTCCTTCTTCTGCTTGGTGCCCACGGTGACGTCGTCCCGGAAGACCGGCGCCATCTGGTCCTTGCAGTGCTGCACGATGGCCGCGACCTCGTCCTCGGTGACGAAGGCGCCCTGCATACGGGTGGGCTTGTTGGCCCCCATCGGCAGGAAGAGCCCGTCGCCCTTGCCGATCAGCTTCTCGGCACCCGGCTGGTCGAGGATGACGCGCGAGTCCGCCAGCGACGACGTGGCGAAGGCGAGCCGGGACGGCACGTTCGCCTTGATCAGACCGGTGACGACGTCCACGGACGGCCGCTGGGTGGCGAGCACCAGGTGGATGCCGGCCGCACGCGCGAGCTGCGTGATGCGCACGATCGCGTCCTCGACATCGCGCGGGGCGACCATCATCAGGTCGGCGAGCTCGTCGACGATCACCAGCAGATACGGGTACGGCGTCAGCTCGCGCTCGCTGCCCTCGGGCAGCTTCACCTTGCCGTTCCTGATGGCCTCGTTGAAGTCGTCGATGTGCCGGTAGCCGAACGCCGCGAGGTCGTCGTAGCGCAGATCCATCTCCCGTACGACCCACTGCAGCGCCTCGGCGGCCCGCTTCGGGTTGGTGATGATCGGCGTGATCAGGTGCGGGATGCCCTCGTACGCGGTCAGCTCGACCCGCTTGGGGTCGACGAGGACCATCCGGACGTCCTCGGGGGTCGCCCGGACCATGACGGACGTAATCAGGCAGTTAATGCACGAGGATTTACCGGAACCGGTGGCTCCGGCGACGAGCATGTGCGGCATCTTCGCCAGGTTGGCCATCACATAGCCGCCCTCGACGTCCTTGCCGAGCGCGACCAGCATCGGGTGGTCGTCCTCGGCCGCGTCCGCGAGGCGCAGCACGTCACCGAGGTTGACCATCTCGCGGTCGGTGTTGGGGATCTCGATGCCGACCGCCGACTTGCCGGGGATCGGACTGATGATCCGCACGTCGGGGCTGGCGACGGCGTACGCGATGTTCTTGGTGAGCGCCGTGATCCGCTCGACCTTCACGGCGGGGCCGAGTTCGACCTCGTAGCGCGTGACCGTCGGACCACGCGTGAAGCCGGTGACTGCGGCGTCGACCTTGAACTCCATGAAGACGTTCTGGAGCGAGGCGACCACGGCGTCATTGGCGGCGCTGCGCGTCTTGCCGGGCCCGCCGCGCTCCAGGAGGTCGAGCGACGGCAAGGAGTAGGTGATGTCGCCGGACAACTGGAGCTGCTCGGCACGCGGGGGCAGGTCACGGGGCGCGTCGGGCGCGGACTTGGTGAGGTCGGGCACGACGGACTCGACGGCCAGGGCCTCCTGCTTGGGCCGCTTGGCGCCCGGGACGACCTTGGCGCGCGCGGCCGGCACCGGGGTCGTCTCCTCGTAGCCGTCACGCTCCGCCGTGACGCCCTGCGTCAGATCGGCGACCAGCGGGGAGGGCGGCATCCCGTGCAGCACGGCGCCGTCGAGCGCGGCCGCGGCAGCCGCGGCGACGTCCACCGCGTCCATGGGCCGGTCCAGGTCGGGCTGCTGCACACCGGGCCGCCGAGGACGGCCGCGGCGCTTGGTGAGCGCCTCCTCCTCGGCGCTCTGCGCGTCGTATCCCTCAGGAGCGCGTGAACGCCGCCGGGAACGGGCGGGAAGCGCCTCACGCCACTGCTCGTCGTAGCGCTCGTCGTCCTCGCCGAAGGCGTCCTCGTCGGGGTCGGCCTGGACGACGCCCAGCTTCTGCCCGAGCAGCCGCAGCCGCTGCGGGATCGCGTTGACGGGGGTCGCCGTGACGACCAGCAGGCCGAAGATCGTGAGCAGCACGAGCAGCGGCACCGCGAGGACGTCGCCCATCATGTACGTCAGCGGCGTCGACGCCGCCCAGCCGATGAGTCCGCCGGCGTCCCTTATCGCCTGCATGCCGTCGCTGCGCGCGGGCGCCCCGCAGGCGATGTGGACCTGGCCGAGCACGCCGATGACGAGCGCGGACAGGCCGATCACGATGCGCCCGTTGGCCTCCGGCCTCTCGGGATGCAGGATGAAGCGGGCGGCGATGACCGCGAGCAGTATCGGCACCAGCAGGTCGAGGCGGCCGAAGGCACCCGTCACCAGCATCTCGACGAGGTCGCCGACGGGCCCGTGCAGGTTGGACCACGTGCCCGCCGCGACGATCAGCGCGATCCCGATCAGCAGCAGCGCGAGTCCGTCCTTGCGGTGCGCCGGGTCGAGCCCCTTCGCACCCCGTCCTATGCCGCGGAACATCGCGCCGACGGCGTGCGCGAGACCCAGCCACACGGCGCGTACGAGCTTGTACACGCCCCCGGTGGGGTTGGGCGCCGGCGCGGGTGGGGCCTTCTTCGCCGCGACCTTCTTGGCAGGCGCCTTCTTGGCGGCTGCCTTTTTCGCGGGGGCCTTCTTCGCCGGAGCCTTCGTCGGAGCGGCCGCCTTCTTCGCGGGCGGCTTCTTGGCTGCGGACTGACGTGAGGCCATGAGTGTGAGGTTACCGGTGGAGACGACAGCGGACACGTGTGCCTACTGCTTCACCCGTTCGTGTCGCCCGTACCAGGGACCAGAACTGACGCGCGTTCACCGCGAACGACGGACTCCTCGAGGGTCAGTTCTGCGACGGCACCGACGGTGCGCCGCTCCCCGTGCCCGGCTCCAACGCGTCCAGCGCCCGGCGCAGTCCCGTGAGTTTGCGTTCGAGATGGGCCGCGGTCGCCACCGCCGCCGCGTCCGCCGAGTCGTCGTCGAGCTGTTTGGACAGCGCCTCGGCCTGCTCCTCAACGGCCGCGAGCCGCGCGGAGAGTTCGGCGAGGAGACCGGCCGGCTCCTTGGCCGAGCCGAGCGCCGTCTTGGCGCCACCCTCCAGCTGGAGCCGCAGCAGGGCCGCCTGCTCGCGCAGTTGGCAGTTCTTCATGTAGAGCTCGACGAAGACCGAGACCTTCGCGCGCAGCACCCATGGGTCGAACGGCTTGGAGATGTAGTCCACCGCACCCGCCGCGTACCCCCGGAAAGTGTGGTGCGGGCCGTGGTTGATCGCCGTGAGAAAGATGATCGGGATGTCCCGAGTCCGCTCTCGCCGCTTGATGTGCGCCGCGGTTTCGAAACCGTCCATTCCAGGCATCTGGACGTCCAGCAGAATGACCGCGAAGTCGTCGGTCAGTAGCGCTTTGAGCGCTTCCTCTCCGGACGATGCCCGTACCAGTGTCTGATCGAGCGCGGAGAGGATCGCCTCCAGCGCCAGCAGATTCTCCGGCCGGTCATCGACCAGAAGGATCTTGGCCTTCTGCACCATGGCCCGCCCTCCTCGCCCCGGCAGTGCACCGGGCGCCGCCCCAGGGGACGACTCCCTTGCGTCGCCCGTCCTTGTGCCGGTCATGGTAGCCGCACCCCGCCTGTCGCCACACCCTGTCACCGCGATGTCACTGTGCACGTAGCAGAAACGTAGCGGGAGACCAGAAGGTTCCCCGAATCCCGCGCTTCTACACGGCTTCGGCCACCGTCAGTTATACGACGTCGGGCGCCCCGCGCCCCCGACTCGGCGCGTACAGCCGGGCTTCCCGGTCGCCGACACCACCCGGCGACACCCATCCCGCTCACTCCTCGCGCATCCACTGCTCCATCACGGAGAGCAGATGGTCGGGATCGACCGGCTTGGTGACATAGTCGGACGCGCCGGACTCGATGGCCTTCTCCCGGTCGCCCTTCATCGCCTTCGCCGTGAGCGCGATGATCGGCAGCCCGGCGAACTGCGGCATCCGGCGAATCGCCGTCGTCGTGGCGTAGCCGTCCATCTCGGGCATCATGATGTCCATCAGGACGACCGTCACGTCGTCGTGCTGCTCCAGCACCTCGATGCCCTCACGGCCGTTCTCGGCGTACAGCACCGACAGGCCGTGCTGCTCCAGGACGCTGGTGAGCGCGAACACGTTGCGGATGTCGTCGTCGACGATCAGCACCTTCTCGCCCTCGAACCGGATGCCTCGGCGCGGCTGCGCCGCCGCCTCCTGCTGGCCGCCGGCCGCCCACTGCTCCGGAGAGGCACCCGCGGCCCCGTTCGGCCCCGGCAGCCCCGGGCGCTGCTCGGTCACGGGCAGCGCCCTGCGGCGCCGCCTGAAGAGCGCTGCGGGCCCGTTCTGCGTCTCCTGGTACGACTTCACCTCGGCCGGCGTCTCGATGCCGGCCCCGGACAGCTCCGCCTCCGAGGCGAGCAGCTCCCCGGCCTCCAGGGCGGGCACGAGCTGCCCGTAGCCCTGCGGGGGCAGTTCGCTCGGGTGCAGCGGCAAATACAGCGTGAACGTCGAACCGCGTCCCGGCTCACTCTGGGCGTGGATCTCACCGCCCAGCAGACGCGCGATCTCCCGCGAGATGGACAGCCCCAGACCCGTACCGCCGTACTTCCTGCTCGTGGTGCCGTCCGCCTGCTTGAAGGCCTCGAAAATCACCCGCATCTTGCTGGCGGCGATCCCGATGCCGGTGTCGGTCACCGAGAACGCGATCAGACCGGCGTCCGCGTCCCGCAGCGAACCCGCCTCCAGAAGCTGCTCCCGGATCGCCACCGGGACATCCGCGCCGGCGGGCCGGATCACCAATTCGACCGCTCCGGAGTCGGTGAACTTCACCGCGTTGGAGAGCAGGTTGCGCAGCACCTGAAGGAGGCGCTGCTCGTCGGTGTGCAGCGTGGCGGGCAGTTCCGGCGACACCCGGACGGAGAAGTCGAGGCCCTTCTCCGCGGTCAGCGGACGGAAAGTGGCCTCTACGTAGTCGACGAGTTGGACCAGCGCGATGCGGGTCGGCGAGACGTCCATCTTGCCCGCCTCGACCTTCGACAGATCAAGGATGTCGTTGATCAGCTGGAGCAGGTCGGAACCCGCTCCATGGATCGTTTCCGCGAACTCGACCTGCTTGGGAGTCAGGTTCAACTCGGCGTTGTCGGCGAGCAACTTCGCGAGGATCAGCAGGGAGTTGAGCGGCGTCCGCAGCTCGTGCGACATGTTCGCCAGGAACTCGCTCTTGTAGCGCATGGAGACCGCGAGCTGCTCGGCACGCTCCTCCAGGACCTGCCGCGCCTCCTCGATCTCGGTGTTCTTGACCTCGATGTCGCGGTTCTGCTGAGCGAGCTGTTCGGCCTTCTCCTCCAGCTGGGCGTTGGAGTCCTGGAGGGCCTTCTGCCGGTTCTCCAACTCCGCCGACCGCTCCTGGAGTTGCTCGGTCAGCTCCTGCGACTGCTTGAGCAGCACCTCCGTCTTGGTGTTGACGGAGATGGTGTTGACGCTCGTCGCGATCATCTCGGCGATCTGGTTCAGGAAGTCCTTCTGAATCTGCGTGAACGGCGTGAAGGACGCCAGCTCGATCACACCCAGCACGGTCCCCTCGAAGAGCACCGGAAGCACGATCACCTGCGCCGGAGGCGCCTCGCCGAGCCCGGACGAGATCTTCAGATAACCGCTCGGCGCGTTCTCCACCAGGATCGTGCGCTTCTCCTGCGCGGCCGTCCCGATCAGCGCCTCACCGGGCCGGAACGACGTCGGCATGGAGCCCATCGAGTAGCCGTACGAGCCGAGCATGCGCAGCTCGTACGCGTCCTCGTCGTTGCCCGCCTCCTTGCCGTCGACCAGCGGCATGGAGAGGAAGAACGCGCCGTGCTGGGCGGAGACCACCGGCGTCAGCTCACTCATGATCAGCGAGGCCACGTCGTCGAGGTCGCGGCGCCCCTGCATCAGCGCGGAGATACGGGCGAGGTTGCCCTTGAGCCAGTCCTGCTCCTTGTTGGCGATGGTGGTGTCGCGCAGGTTGGCGATCATCTTGTTGATGTAGTCCTGAAGTTCCTGGATCTCGCCCGAGGCGTCCACGTCGATCTTCAGGTTCAGGTCGCCGCGGGTCACCGCGGTCGCCACGCGCGCGATGGCACGCACCTGCCGGGTCAGGTTCCCGGCCATCTCGTTCACCGACTCGGTGAGGTCGCGCCAGGTGCCGTCGACGTCACGCACGCGTGCCTGGCCGCCCAGTTGCCCCTCCGTACCCACCTCGCGGGCGACTCGGGTGACCTCCTCGGCGAAGGACGACAGCTGGTCGACCATCGTGTTGATGGTGGTCTTCAGCTCCAGGATCTCGCCGCGCGCGTCGATGTCGATCTTCTTGGTGAGGTCGCCCTTGGCGATGGCCGTGGTGACCATCGCGATGTTGCGCACCTGGCCGGTCAGGTTGGACGCCATCCCGTTCACGGACTCGGTGAGGTCCTTCCACGTACCGGCCACACCCGGGACGTGCGCCTGCCCGCCGAGGATGCCGTCCGTGCCCACCTCGCGGGCCACCTTGGTGACCTGGTCGGCGAACGAACTCAGCGTCTTCACCATCGTGTTGAAGGTGTCGGCGAGCTGCGCGACCTCGCCGCGCGCCTCGATCGTCACCGTACGGGTCAGATCGCCGTTGGCGACGGCCGCGGCGACCTGGGAGATGTTGCGCACCTGCATGGTCAGGTTGTTGGCCATCAGGTTGACGTTGTCGGTGAGGTCCTTCCAGATGCCCGTGACGCCCGACGCGTGCGCCTGGCCGCCCAGGATGCCCTCGGTGCCCACCTCGCGGGCCACCCGGGTCACCTGCTCGGCGAAGGACGACAGCTGGTCCACCATCGTGTTGACGGTGGTGACGAGTTCGAGGATCTCACCCTTGGCGTCGACGGTGATCTTCTTCGACAGGTCGCCCATGGCGACCGCCGTCGTGACCTCGGCGATGTTACGGACCTGGATGGTCAGGTTGTTCGCCATGAAGTTCACGGACTGCGTGAGGTCCTTCCAGGTGCCGGAGACACCCTGCACCTCGGCCTGACCGCCGAGCATGCCCTCCGTGCCCACCTCGCGGGCCACCCGCGTCACCTGCTCGGCGAAGTTCGAGAGCTGGTCGACCATCGTGTTGAGGGTGTTCTTCAGCTCCAGGATCTCGCCCCGCGCGTCCACGTCGATCTTCTGCGACAGGTCACCCCGCGCCACCGCGGTCGCGACCTGCGCGATGTTGCGCACCTGGGCGGTGAGGTTGCCGGCCATGCCGTTCACGGAGTCCGTCAGGTCGCGCCACACACCGGCGACGCCGGGCACCTGCGCCTGACCGCCGAGGCGGCCCTCCGTGCCCACGTCCCGGGCCACCCGCGTCACCTGGTCCGCGAAGGCGGAGAGCTGGTCGACCATCGTGTTGATGGTGTTCTTCAGCTCCAGGATCTCGCCGCGCGCGTCCACGTCGATCTTCTGCGACAGGTCACCCCGCGCCACCGCCGTGGTGACCTGGGCGATCTGCCGTACCTGCGAGGTCAGGTTCCCCGCCATGAAGTTGACGGAGTCGGTGAGTTCCTTCCACGTACCGGACACGCCGTCCACGCGGGCCTGACCGCCGAGGCGGCCCTCCGTGCCCACGTCCCGGGCCATCCGCGTCACCTGGTCGGCGAACGAGGACAGCTGGTCCACCATCGTGTTCACGGTGTTCTTCAGCTGGAGCATCTCTCCGGAGACGTCGACCGTCACCTTCTGAGAGAGGTCACCGTTCGCGACCGCCGTCGTCACCTGCGCGATGTTGCGGACCTGACCCGTCAGGTTCCGGAACGCCGTGTTGACGGAGTCGGTGAGGTCCTTCCACGTACCGGCCACACCCGGCACCTGTGCCTGGCCGCCCAGTTCACCCTCGACACCGACCTCGCGCGCCACGCGCGTGACCTCGACACCGAACGACGACAACTGGTCGACCATCGTGTTGACGGTGTTCTTCAGCTCCAGCATCTCGCCGGCCACGTCGACGGTGACCTTCTGCGACAGATCACCGTTGGCCACCGCCGTCGTCACCGCGGCGATGTCCCGCACCTGGGTCGTGAGATTCCGGAACACCGTGTTGACGGAGTCCGTCAGGTCCTTCCACGTCCCCGCCGCGCCCGGCACGTTCGCCTGACCGCCGAGCCGCCCCTCGCCGCCGACCTCGTTGGCCACCCGCGTGACCTCGTCCGCGAACGTCCGCAGCGTCTCGGTCATCTGGTTGATCGTCTCGGCGAGCTGCGCGACCTCGCCGCGCGCGGAGACGGTCACCTTCTGCGACAGGTCACCGCTCGCGACCGCCGTCGTCACCTGCGCGATCCCGCGCACCTGGGCCGTGAGGTTGCCGGCCATCAGGTTCACCGAATCGGTGAGGTCCTTCCACACACCGGCCACACCGGGCACCTGCGCCTGGCCGCCGAGTTCGCCCTCGGTGCCCACCTCGCGGGCGACACGCGTCACCTCGGAGGAGAACGACGACAGCTGGTCCACCATCGTGTTGACGGTGTTCTTGAGCTCCAGCATCTCGCCGGCCACATGAACCGTGACCTTCCGGGACAAGTCACCCTTCGCGACCGCCGTCGTCACGAGAGCGATGTCACGCACCTGAGCCGTCAGCCGGTACGCCATGGTGTTGACCGAATCCGTGAGGTCCTTCCACGAACCGGACATCCCACGCACCCGGGCCTGCCCGCCCAGCTTGCCCTCGGTGCCCACCTCACTGGCCACCCGCGTGACCTCGTCGGTGAACGTCGACAGCTGGTCGACCAGGTTGTTGACCGTCCGTCCGACCTTCAGGAACTCCCCGCGCAGCGGATGTCCGTTGCCGTCCGCCGCCTGCGCCCGCAGCTCCATACGCGGCGACAGATCACCCTCCGCCACCGCGGACAGCACCCGGCCGACCTCGGAGACCGGTCGTACGAGGTCGTCGACGAGCGCGTTCGACGCGTCGATCGCCGCACCCCAGGAACCCTCGCAGGCACCCGACTCCAGCCGTTCCGTGAGCTTTCCCTCACGTCCGACCACCCGCCGCACCCGCGACAGCTCACCCGTCAGATGCAGATTCCGGTCCGCCACCTCGTTGAAGACAGCCGCGATCTCCGACATCACGCCATCACCGGAGACCGTGAGGCGCTTGCGGAAATTGCCGTCCCGCATCGACACCAGGGCCGTCAGCAGCCTGTTCAGGGCAGCCGTATCCACCTCGGTGGTGCCATTGCGTGGTGTGCGCCGGTTGTTCAGGGACTGTCCGTCTTCCGCGCGCGTCCTACCGCCCCGCGTCGCTGCGCCAGACTCCACTGTGTCCCTCCCGCAAGGGTCGACCATTACTGCTCGGCGTACTCGGGTACTGCTTGCTCGGGTACTACTGGTCGTGCTCAGGTACTACTTGCTCAGCGAACCGGCAGGCGCCCAGCCTGTCCGACCTTCTCACTGGAGCTTGCCCAGTGTTTCACCCCGGCTGAACCAGGCCATAACAGTTCGGCAGCTTCGCACATCGTCCGCACACCGCCCGGAGGCGGGCACAGTCTCCTCAGGACGGAAACACAGACACCTGTCCGAACGGAAACTCTGCCCCTCTCCCGGCGGAAACACTGGTGACCGGCATCCGCATGGACGGCGAAGGTAAGTAACCTTGCATGCGGCTGTCCAGCCACACCGGTTTGTCCGGCCTGGGCGGTGGCACAAGAACGAGCGGGCAGGCATCGGAGGGGCACCGCACCATGACCACCGGACTGCATCCTGGGGGACAGCCCCAGGATCCTCGGCCGACGGGGAACCAGGCACTGCCCCGGCAGGAGCGGGTCGGCCACGGAGCCCCGCACGCCGACAACCGGACAAGGAGTTCTGTGATCACCGCGCGCGCGGCCGCCAGTTTCGATCCCGTCGGGCGATCGGTCGCGACCGCCAGATCCTTCGTCCGTGACACCCTCCAAGGCTGGGGCTTCGCCGACATCGTCGACGACGCGGTGGTCCTGACCAGCGAACTCGTCACCAACGCTGTCGTACATGCGGGCACCTCCGCGGACGTCCTGTGTCTGCGCAGCGACGGAGGCGTACGCATCGAGGTGGCTGACCGCTACCCGGAACGCGAGATTCCACTCCAGGCGACGGCCGTGAATATGGGCAGCCCCGACCGCGAGGGCGGGCGCGGACTCCAGTTGTGCGCCGCCCTGGCCGGCCGCTGGGGCGTCGACTACTCCCCCACGCACAAACAGGTCTGGTTCCACCTCGACCTCCCCGATCGCCCGGTCGGCACCCGCACAGCGGGCCCCGCACTCCCCGCCGACCTCCTTCCGCTCGCCGACGGCCGCGTCCGCGTCGCAGTGATCCAGATCGACCGCATCGGCGCCATCTCGGCCTGGAACGAGGACGCGGAGGACCTCTTCGGGTACGCCGCCGAGCAGGTCATCGGCAAGCCCCTCACCGACCTCGCGGCCTGGCCCCACACCCCGGGCACCAGCACCGGCATCGTCGAGGCCCTCCAACTCTCACGCTGGGAGGGCAGTTACGGGCTCCGGGGCGCGAGCGGCCGCGTGACCCCGGTCTACGCCTCCCACCTCCGCGTCCGTGACACCGGCGGCGAACCCTCCACGGTCTGCCTCCTCGTACGCGACCACGAACGCGCCGTCCTGCAAACCCCGTTGCGGGCGTCGGCCACCGACACGACGACCAGCTCCGAGGGCCAGGCCACGGACCCCTTCGAGGTCTTCATCGGCTCTCCCGCCCCGGACGACCTGGACGGCCTCCTCCAGCGCACGGTGGAGCGCGCCCGCGACATGCTCGACGGCGATTCCGCCTTCCTGCTCCTTGCGACCGACGACGAGACGGAGTTGGAGGTACGAGCCTCGACGGGCCTGCCCTCCGCCCGCCAGCGCTTCGCCCGCGTCCCCGTCGAGGCGGGCCCCGGCCGCTACGGCTCGGCCCGTATGCCCGCCGTCCACGAGGACCTGACGGTTGTTCCCGGCGCCGTACCGCTGCTGGCCGGCACCGGCATGCGCTCGGTCGTCACGGTCCCGCTGAAGGTCGAGGGCCGCCTCACCGGCTCCCTCGGTGTCGCGGCCGAGGGACCCGCCCGCTATTCCAACGAGGAGGCCCTGCGCCTCCAGTTCGCCGCCGACCGCATCGCGCTCGCGGTGGAATCGGCCCGCCTGGGCGAGCTGGAACGCCTGCGCCGCGGCTCGCTGAGCTTCCTCGTCGAGGCCTCCGACCTCCTCGCCGGCACCCTGGACCGCGACCAGACCCTCGCCCTCATGGCCCAGATGACGGTCCCGACCCTCGCCACCTGGTGCGCGGTCTACACGATCGCCGACCAGGCCTCGGACCCGTACCTCTCGTACGTCCTGCACGAGGACGAGGAACGCATCGACGGCCTCAAGGCCCTGCTCTCGAAGGTCGCCCCACCGGACCCGGTCCCCACCCCCGGCGCCCGCGTCTGGGCGGCCCCGGGCGAGGCGGCCCACCAGGCGGCCCTGCGCACCTCCATGCGCAGCCTGGGCCTCGGCGAGCCCGCCTCGGTCGCCTCCGGCATCGGCACGACTCTGGCGACGGCCGCGGCGGTCGGCGGGGAGACCGTCGTCCTGCCCCTGGTGGCCCGCAACCGCGTCATCGGCATGCTGACGCTCGGCAAGCCCTCCGACGAACACTTCCGCCAGGAAATCCTGGAACTGGCCGAGGACCTGTCCCGCAGGGCCGCCCTGGCCCTCGACAACGCCCGCCTGTACTCGGAGCGCACGGCCATCAGCCAGTCCCTCCAGCGCAGCCTCCTGCCGCCCGACCTCCCGCACATCGACGGCGTCGAGGTCGAGGTCATCTACCGCGCGGCCGGCGAGGGCAACGAGGTCGGCGGCGACTTCTACGACCTCTTCCCGATTCGTGACGGCGTCTACGGCTTCGCCATCGGCGACGTCTGCGGTACGGGCCCGGAGGCGGCGGCGGTCACGGGCCTCGCCCGGCACGCCCTGCGCCTCCTGGCCCGCGAGGGCTTCGGCGGCCCTGCGGTCCTGGAGCGCCTGAACTCCGCGATCCTGGACGAGGGCGCCCGCAGCCGCTTCCTGACCCTGCTGTACGGCGAGTTGTGGCCCCAGGAGGACGGCAGCGCCATGCTGAAGGTGGTCTGCGCGGGCCACCCGCTCCCGCTCCGCCTGCGCCAGGACGGCACCGTAGAGGCGGCAGCCGAACCGCAGCCCCTCCTCGGCGTCATGGAGGACCTGGAGCTGTACGAGCAGACCATCACCCTCGACCCGGGCGACGTACTGCTGTGCGTGACGGACGGCGTCACCGAACGCCGCGAGGGCACCCGCATGTTGGGGGACGACGGCCTCACGGACGTCCTCACCGCGTGCACGGGCCTCACGGCGGGAGCGGTGGCCGCCCGCGTCATGCGCGCGGTCGAGCGCTTCGCCTCCGACGCCCCGTCCGACGACATGGCGATTCTGGCGATGCGGGTGCCGGGCCTCCAGCGGGACTGAGGTCGGGCCCGGCTCCGGGGGCACGGCTCCGGGGAGCCGCCTCCGGGATATGAGAAAGGCCCCCGCCCGTAAGGGCGGAGGCCTTTTCTGCTGGAGCCCCCCAACGGAATCGAACCGTTGACCTTCTCCTTACCATGGAGACGCTCTGCCGACTGAGCTAGGGGGGCCAGTCACCTTTTCGAGGTTTCCCTCGCGGCAACGAAATAGATCATACCCCGAACAGGAGCGTGCTCCCAACCAGTCCCGCCGGATCAGAAGGCCGGCTGCAGCAATCCCCCGAGCGCATTGCACGCGGAGACGATCCGCTGCATCTCCCGCCTCGTCAACGACGCGTCCACGGGCAGCGCGAGGGTCTCGTCGGCGGCCCGCTCCGTCTCCGGAAGGTGCACGTCCCGACGGAACCCGGGCAGCCGGTGCACAGGCGTCTTCACCGGCACCCGGCACTCAACCCCCTTGGCCCGTACGGCCCGCGCGAAGGCGTCCCGGTCCGGCCGGCCATTGCCGGGCACGCGCACGACGTACTGCTGATACGTGTGCCCGTCACCGCCGTCCGGCGTACGCACTCCGCTCAGCCGCCCGTCGAGATAGGCGGCCCGCTCCCTGCGCTGCGCGATCTCGTCGTACGGCGCCTCGGACTCGCCCAGTTCCAGCACCAGGAGCCCGTGTCGCTGTCCGACGTCCCGCAGCCGCGCCATGTCGGCCGACCGACCGAAGCGGTGTACGACGACTATGGCGGTCGACCGCGGGGTCACGGCCGCCTCGACAGCGCCGGCGTCGAGGCAGTACGTCACCGGGTCTATGTCGGCGAAGACGGCCGACGCACCGACCTGGGTCGCGGTCTCCGCGACCTCGACGTTCCCGAACGCCGGCACGATGACCTCGTCGCCGACTCCGACGCCCGCGGCCCTGAGCATTGCAGCAGTACCCATGCCGCGGATGCTTGTCGCGCAAAGTGAACGCAAAGTGTCGGACAACAAAAAAGAGCTGGTCCCCGAACCGAAGTTCGGGGACCAGCTCTTTTAATATGAGTTCGGCGGCGTCCTACTCTCCCACAGGGTCCCCCCTGCAGTACCATCGGCGCTGTGAGGCTTAGCTTCCGGGTTCGGAATGTAACCGGGCGTT
>NZ_JBHVST010000060.1:0-30696 GCF_042885015.1 Streptomyces sp. NPDC058086
GCCCGGGGGACCCGGGGGGACCCCCGACGGGGGCCCCACCGGGGGTGTCGGGGGGAGCACGGCGAAGCGCCGGTTCGAGGTGGCCCGCGAAGGATGCGGCCGCCTCGGACCGGCGCTTGGCCGTGCTCCGCTTCCGTACCGAGCACTGCCCGCTTCCGTACGAGCCCTGCCCGCTTCCGTACCGAGCCCTGTCAGCTCACCGGTTGCCGCTCACGCGCCCCTGGAGCAGCCGCGACAGCGCCGCGTGGACGTCGTCCAGGGAACGCTCAGGCTGGAAGGCCTGCCAGTCCAGGGCGGCCACCAGGACCATCCCGACCAGCGCGGCGGCCGTCAGCTGAATGTCGATCTCGTCGCTGAGCTCGCCGTTCGCCACCCCTTCGCGCAGCACGCGCTCGACGACCGCGACCGCCTCCTGCCGGACCACCATGAGCGTGGACTGCCAGGCCCGGTTGGTGCGCCACAGCTCTGCCACGTAGAGCTGGGTGAAGGCCGGGTAGCGGTTGATGAAGGCGAGCCCGGCCCTGATCATCGCGTCCAGTGCGTCGACCTTGGTGCCGCCGTCCCGCTCGGTGCGCTCGGCGGCCTCCCGCAGGGAGGCGGTGAGGAGTCCCACGCCGTGCCGCAGCAACTCCTCGAAGAGGACGGACTTGCTCGCGAAGTTGTAGTAGACGGTGCCTTTCGCGACCCCGGCCCGCTCGGCGATCTCGTCCACGGTGGTGGCGGAGAACCCCTGTTCCGCGATGAGGGTGACCGCCGCCTCGTAGAGCTTCTGCCGGGTCGCCTCGCGACGGCCGCCACCTGCCGTGGTGCTGCTGCTTTCCATGGCCCTGATTGTCACAGGCTCAGCTCGGGGTGCAGACGGTCGAGGGTCCACACCTGCTTGCGGTGAGCCGACAGGGCGGTGAGCGCGAGCGCGCCCGCGGTGAACGCCGTCAGGACGGCGCACGCCTCCCAGACCGGTCCGAGACCGCCGCCCGTGATGAGCCTGCGGAGGGCCTCGACGACGTAACTCATCGGCAAGAAGGGGTGGATCGCGTTGAAGAAGCCCGGACTGGTCTGGACGGGGTACGTGCCGCCCGCCGAGGTCAGCTGGAGCATCAGGAGGGCGAGTACGAGGATCCGGCCCGCCGCTCCGAAGCGTGCGTTCAGCCACTGCACGAGCGCCGCGAAGCACGCCGTCACCAGGCACAGGAAGCCGACGGTCCCGGCCGCCCGCACCATCTCCAGGCCGATCGCCCAGTGCAGCACGGACATCAGGGCCACCGTCTGGAGCACGCCCAGGGCGGCCACCGGCAGCCAGCCCGCCAGCGCGACGCGCCAGGCCGAGGCACCCACCGCGAGCGCGCGCCGGTTCAGCGGCTGGATCAACATGTACGCCACCATCGCGCCCACCCACAGGGACAGCGGGATGAAGTACGGGGCGAAGCCGGTGCCGTAGTTGGGCGCCTTGTGCAGGTCCTTGGAGGCGAGCTTCACCGGGTCTGCCATGACCTGGGTGCGCAGGTCGCGGTCCTGCCGGTCGTAGTCGGGGATCTGCCCGGCGCCGTCGTGCAGTCCGCCGGCGAGCTGCCCCGAGCCGCCGACGAGCTTGTACATGCCCTCGTCGAGGGTGCTCGCGCCCGTCTTCAGCTTGCCGACACCCGTGTCGAGGTCCGCCGCGCCTGTCTTGGCCGTACCGAGCCCCGTGCGCAGCTTCTTGGCCCCCGCGGCGACCTTTTCGGCGCCCTCGTTCAGCTTGTTGACCTTGGAGACGGCGTCGGCGAGGTCTTCGGAGAGGTGCGGCGAGCGGTCGGCGAGGGCCTGGGCCTGCTTCTGGAGGGTGCCCAGGTTCTTGTCGAGCCGGTCGAGATCGCCGTTCTGGTCGCCGATGAGCGTGTTCACGTCGTCGGCGACCTCGGCCACGTCCGCGGCCGCCTGCCGGGCCTTCTTCAGGTCGGGGCACGCGGCGTCGGGCAACGGCAGGGTCTCGCAGCGCGCCTTGTAGACGGCGCTCAGCGCGTCGGACGCCGTATGGGCGCCCTTGGCTGCGGCCGGGGCCGTCTTCACCAGCGTGTCGAGGTTGTGGCGGATCCCCGCGGCGGAGTCGGCGACGAGCCGGGCCGTGTCGCCGATCGACTTCTCGTTGTCCTTCAGGAACGGGCCCACCTTGTCCGCGACCCCGTTGACCTTGTCGGCCAGCGCCCCCGTGCCGTCGGCGACCTGCCGCGAGCCGTCCGCCAGGTCGCCGGCGCCCTTGTCGAGCTTTCGCAGGCCCCCGGAGAGCTTGCCACTGCCCTCCTTGGCGTCCTTCAGGCCGTCGGCGAGGTCCTCGGAGCCCTTCCGGGCCCTGCCGATCCCACCGCTGAGTCTGTCGGCCCCCTTGGCGGCCTTCTCGGTCGCCCCGTGGATGTCCGAGAACGAGATGAAGATCTTGTCGAGGAACGACCGGGAGGCCTTCGTGGACGCCGCCGTGCGCACCTCGCCGAACACCGTCCGTGAGATCTGCCCGACGATGTAGTTGTTCGCGTCGTTCGTACGCACCTGGAGGGCGCCCGTCTCCGGCGCCTGTCCGGAGCTGGAGGCGATCCTCCGGCTGAAGTCGGACGGCATGGTCAGCGACAGGTAGTACGTGCCGTCCTCGACGCCCCGGCGGGCCTCGGCCGCGCTCACCTCGTGCCACTCGAAGGTGTCGCTGTCGCGCAGCCCCTTGGTGATGTCCTCGCCCGCCGAGAGCTTCTTGCCCGCGACGCTCGCCCCCTTGTCGTCGTTCACGAGCGCCACGGGGATGCGGTCCAGCCGGCCGTACGGGTCCCAGAACGACCACAGGTAGAGGGCGCCGTACAGCAGCGGCAGCAACAGGAGCGCGGCCAGCGCGGCGCGCGGGAGTTTGCCCCGGCCGAAGCGCCTGAGCTCAAGAACGGCCAGTCTCGGCGAGCGCATCGGCCGTCTCCTTGTCGTCGGTCTCGCTGGTGTGGTCGGTCGGGCGGGTGGACACGAGGACGGCTCCCTCGGGAGCCTCGCTGCACACCGCCACGACCGTGGTGCCCGACTGGGCGATCGACTTCAACAGGGCCCAGATCTCGGCCCGTTCGGCATCCGACAACTTGAGGTCGATGTCGTCGACGCCGAGCAGCCCCGGGCGGCCGACGAGGGCCAACGCGACGGACAGCCGCAGGGCTTCGAGCCGCTCCAGGTCACGTACGGCGGTCCGGGAGCCCTTGGGCAGGGCCTCCCGGTCCAGCCCGGCGGCGGCCAGCGCGGAGTCGATCCGCAGCTTCCCCTCGGCCGCCCGCCCGGCTCGCGGACGCAGCGGCCCGCGCAGGGAGTCCTTGAGGGAACCCCCGAACCGCCGCTGCAGCAGCGCCCGTTCGAGCAGGTGCTCCCCGACGGTCAGGGCGGGGTCCAGGTCGGTGGCCCCCGGGACATGGGCGAGCGCGCTCGCGCGACGCACCGCGGCCATCTGCCGCGGCAGCGTCGCCCCGCCCACGGTGGCCGTCCCCCCGGTGGACCGCATCCGGCCCGTGAGCGCGAGCAGCAGGCACGTACGGCCCGAGCCGGACGGCCCCTCGACCGCGATCAGCGAGCCGGGCTGCGCATCGACACCGACTCCGCGGAACGCCCAGCCGCGCGGGCCCTCGAGTCCGAAGTCCCTGGCCGTGACACCGAGTCCGCGCGGACCGTCCACAGCGTCCCCATCTCTTGAACATTTTTGAACTGACTGGTCAGTGCAAAAACTAACCCGAACTCTCGATCGAAGCAAAGGCCCAGGTCAGAACGGATTGTCAGTGCCATACCTCACGATGGGCACATACGGCCACAGTGCCGTCACACAGACGACAGGAGGTTCGTCATGGCCACCTCTTCCGCAGCAGCCGCCCACCGGCGCCGCGCCACCGGCCCTGCCCCCTCACTGACCGGCCCGGCGAGCGACGTACACCCCGTGCTCCGCCGGACCACGGCCCCGCCCGCCGCCCTCGACCTGCTCGCCCAGGCCCGCGCCGGCCTCGACGAGGCGACCGCCCTGGAAACACCCAATGAGCGCTACGCGACGGCGCACTTGGCGGCCCTGCGCACCGCCGCCGCCGTGCTCGCCGCACGGGGCCGCCCGGAGCCCACGCCCCGACGCCGCGCCCGCATCCGGAGCGCCTGGGAAGTGCTCCCCGAGATCGCCCCCGAACTCACCGAGTGGAGCGCCCTGTTCGCCTCCGGAGCCGACCGGCGCGCCCGCGCCGAGGCGGGTATCCGGGGCGCGGCCGGCACCCGCGACGCCGACGACCTGATACGGGACGTGGCGATGTTCCTGCGCATCGTCGAGCGGATGCTGGTGCTGCAACCCGTACTGCCCCAGCCCCGTCGGAACGGCGAGGAGGGGGACGGAGACAGGGAGGACAGGGGGAACAGGGAGGTCCCGGACGCGGGCTGACCCCGTGATCCGCCGGGATCCGATGCGTGATCGGACGCGTGATCCGCCGGGTGAGACGGAGGGTCGGGTACGACGGCGGAGGCAATAGGGTGGAGGCGCCTGAAGCCTCCTGCCGGGAGGCCCCCCGATCGCTCCGCCGCGCAAGAGGCGGTGCCGCTCCGAGGAGTCAACTGCCGTGCCGGACCCGACGCGCCCCCGCGCTTCTCTCCGTACCGCCGTCGTGTGGGAGGTCCTCAAGGACGCTCTCGACCGCCGGGTCAAGGCCACGGGGCGGGAGTCCCTGGACGTCCTCGACACCGGAGGCGGCAGCGGCAACTTCGCGGTGCCCGTGGCCCGCCTCGGCCACCGTGTCACCGTCGTCGACCCCAGCCCGAACGCGCTGTTCGCGCTGGAGCGCCGGGCCGCCGAGGCCGGGGTCGCCGACCGCGTCAAGGGTGTCCAGGGTGACGCCCACGGCCTCTTCGACGTCGTCGAGCGCGGCGGCTACGACGTCGTGCTGTGCCACGGGGTCCTGGAGTACGTGGACGACCCCGCCGACGGTGTGCGCAACGTGGTGGACGCGCTGCGTCCCGAGGGTGTTCTCAGCCTCCTCGCGGCGGGCCTGGGCGGCGCCGTGCTCGCCCGCGCCCTCGCCGGGCACTTCAAGGAGGCCAAGCAGGCGCTCGACGACCCGGACGGACGCTGGGGCGAGGGTGATCCCGTACCCCACCGCTTCACCGCCGACCAGCTCACCGCGCTCGTCGAGGGCGCGGGTCTGCGCGTCGGCGCCGTGCACGGCGTACGGGTCTTCGCGGACCTGGTCCCCGGCGTCCTCGTGGACACCGAGCCGGGTGCCGTGGAAGCCCTCCTGAAGCTCGAGGCGGCGGCCGCCGAACTCCCCGCGTTCCACTCCGTGGCCACTCAGCTTCATGTGCTCGGTGAGGCGCAGGGGGCCGACGAGGGTTGAGCCGCCTCTCATGTTGCGCCCCTGATCAGGGGCGGGGCGGCAGATGGAGTACGCCACAGGCCGCCCGATCGGGCGCTCGGCGCCGTATGATCGAGGGAGACCGTCCGGCATGACGGGCCGGTTGCTGGGGAATGCACGCCTCAGTGAATCGGGATGCCATGGCGGGTTCCGGTTGGCGAATTGGCGCAGAGGGGCGGGTTTCACGGGGGCGATTCCCTGCCTATCCTGAAGGGGACCCCCGGTCGCCCCGGCGACTGCACGATGAGGAGGACGCCGTGCCGCTCTCGGAGCACGAGCAGCGAATGCTCGAGCAGATGGAGCGAGCGCTGTACGCCGAAGATCCCAAGTTCGCGACAGCGCTTGAGGGAAGCGGGCTGCGTACGTACACCCGGCGACGGGTCTACCAGGCGGTCGCGGGCTTTCTGGTGGGTATCGCGCTCCTCATGGCCGGAATGGTCTCGAAGCAGATCTGGGTCAGCGTGGTGGGTTTTCTCGTCATGCTGGGCTGTGCGGTGCTCGCCGTCACCGGTTGGCGCAAGGCTCCCAAGCCGGGTGAACAACCGGCCGCGCCCGGCGCACCCGCCGCGCGCCGCCACCAGGGCCGACAGCGCCGCTCCATGATGGACCGCATCGAACAACGCTGGCAGCGACGCCGGGACGAGCAGGGGCAGTAGCCCCGCGGGGTCAGTAGCCCTGCGGGCGCCCGCAGTCGAAGACAACGCGTGAGGGGGTGTCCCACCCGGGCCGGGTGGGACACCCCCTCAGCCGTACCCGGGCCGGGCGTCCTGCCCGCGCCGACGTGAGTGGCGGCCGTGACGAAGTGGCGGCCGTGACGCCGGCGTGAATCGAACCCTCGCCCGTGGGGCGCCGGCCGGCACCGGCGGCCTCCGTCCCGGTCGCGCACCAACCACATGTGGCCCGTGTCCCCGGCCGGGGACACGGGCCACATGGTTCAACGCGACGTCAGCTGTTCTGCCCCGAAGGACGTCGCAGCAGGGTCTCTTTGCGCGCCGCCAGCCGGGCCGACAGAGCCGTCCAGTAGGCCGACGCCGCCCAGGCCACCCGGACGGCTGAGCGGGGCGCGAGCAGGGCACGCAGGCGGGCGGTGCGGCTCGCCCGGGCGCCGAGGGCGTCCGTGACACGACGGGCGTCTTGCGCGAGCCCCGCCGTCAGCCGCGGGTGCGGGGCGTACAGCACCTGCTCCACCGCCGCGGCCATCCGGTGCACCGCCTCCGACGCCTCGGCTTCGAGGAGCCCGAGCCGCACGATCCGCGCCGCGGCCTTCCGCGGTGTCTGGGACTCGTCCGGCACGATTCCGTAGTCCCACGCCGTATCGGTCACCTCCAGCCACGTCGCCAGCGTGTACGCGGGTGCGTCCGCCTCGCTGCGGCCGTGCGCACCCAGCCGCACGGACCGGAGCCGCATCCGCCACAGCATCGGCAGCATCGGCACGATCAGCAGCAGGAGCCCGGCCAGTGTGTACCCCAGGATCTGGAACCACGGAGTGCCGTCGTCCTTCGAGCCCACCGTGGCCAGCGCGGACTGGCTCGGGCACCCCTCCAGCTTCTTCTGCTCGGCCGGGCAGTCGCCGCTGGCCGACGGGGCGGTGGAGGGCGCCGCGGAGGACGACGTGGACGGCTTCGGCACCGTCGACGAGTCAGACCCGGGCGTGTCCGTCTGGGTGTACTCCGGCACCGAGCCCCGGTTCGGGGTCGGCTCGAAGCGGGTCCAGCCCACGCCTTCGAAGTACAGCTCGGGCCAGGCGTGCGCGTCCCGCAGCCCCACCGACATCGAACCGTCGGCCTGCGGGGAGCCGGGCGTGAATCCCACCGCGACCCGGGCCGGAATCCCCAGCGTGCGGGCCATCGAGGCCATCGCGAAGGAGAAGTGGACGCAGAAGCCCTGCTTGTCCTTCAGGAAGCGTGCGATCGCGGCCGAGCCGCTGCCCACCTGCACCTGGGTGTTGTAGGTGAATCCGCCGTTCACCGCGAAGTAGTCCTGGAGTTTGACCGCCTGCTCGTAGTGGTTCGTCGAGCCCGCGGTGACCTTGCGCGCGGTGGCGGCCACCACCGCGGGCAGCGACGACGGCACCTTGGTGAACTCGCGCTTCAGGGCCTTCGACGGCTCCGGCGCGTTCGCCAGCTGCTGCGCGGTCGGCTGCACGATCAGGCTCGTCACCTCGTACTGCACGCCGCGCGTGTTCTGACCGTGGTCACCGACGAGCGTGCGGCCGACCGGTTCGTACCGCCAACTGCCGCTGATGTTCACCTTGCTGACCGGGTACGGCATGGGCAGCCAGTCCTGCGCGTACCAGTCGGCCGCCGAGATGCGGGTCCGGATCTCGCTGCGCTGGACGTCGGCCCCGAGGCCGATCGGCGTCGGGAACGTGTCCGGCACGTCCTGGATGTGTCGCTGGGCCGGCTTCCACGCCGTGCCGTCGAAGTCGTCCAGGGACACGATCCGCAGATACATGTCCTGGGTGTCCTCGGAGTTGGTGCGGTAGGACATGACCTGACGGTCCTCGTCCACGTTCAGGCTGTCGCGGAGCGAGACCAGCGGGTTCACCGCGGAGATCGTGCCGCCCCCGGAACCCGAGCCGACGCCCGCCCCCGCGCCGCCCAGCAGACCGCCGCCGAGGGCGGGCAGGCCGAGCGGCACCGCCAGGGCGATGCCCAGCGCGACCGCGCCGATGCGCCGTCCCGTGCGGACCGGTGCGACCGTGCCCGAGGAGGCGTCCAGCCCCTGTGAGCGGGGCGCGCCGCCGAAGACCCGGCCCCACTGGGAGAGCCGGTCGCGGCCCTCCGCCAGGAGCAGCATCAGATAGCCAGCGGCCGCGAGCAGGAACCACAGCCAGGCCCAGCCGCCGCCCGACAGGCCCGCGGCGACCGAGTACAGCGCGAGCAGGGGGAGTCCGGCGGGGGCCGCGCTGCGGAACGTCACCGCGAGCGTGTCCACCGCGAGACCGATCACCAGGACACCGCCGATCAGCATCAGGCGGATGCCGTCGGACAGCGGCGCCGGAATCGCGTACCGTCCGACATCGTCCGTGCCCGCCTGGAGCAGATCGCCGAGATGCCGGAACGCCTCCGGTCCCGGGACGAAGCCGAGGAGGGCCTGCTGCTGGGCGAAGACCAGCGTCAGCAGCATCAGCGTCACCAGCGTCTGCGCCGCCACCGTCAGCGGCCGGGCCAGCGGAACCCGCCGGGTCAGCGCGCCCACACCCGACTGCAGCGCCAGCAGGAACGTCGCCTGGAGGATCCACGTCGCCGGCTTGACCAGCGGCAGCAGCGCGCACGCCGCCATCAGTGTGGCCGCCGCCGAATACAGCGTCAGCCGAGCCCGCCCGCTCATGATCCTCCACCCCCAGCCGTACTCCCCGTCGAGGCGGCACCCACGCGCTGCCGGTCCGCCTGCCGCCACAGATCGGCGAGCTCCGCCCCCCGTGGCACCGTCACGGCGGTCCAGCCCGCCTCGCGCAGCATGCGCAGTCGATCCTCGCTTCTGCCCAACGGGCCGGGGACGTCGGTCGGTTCCCGCACCCAGGTCTCGCTGTCCAGCAGGAAGGCGACGGCTCCGCCGCTGCGCTGGCGCATCTTGGCGAGCACCGTCGCCTGCTCCTCGTCGAGGTCGCCGAGAAAGGCGATCAGCAGCCCTTCGTTGCCCCCGCGCAGGAGGTCGTAGGCCCGGGAGAGCCCGGCGCCGTCCGAGTGGTCGATGACCGCGAGCGTGTCCATCATCAGTCCGGCCGCGTCCGCCGACTCCTGGCTCGCGCCCGCGAAGCCGTCGGCGCCCTCGCCGGGCACCGAGTTGCCGTCGTCCGTCAGCAGCCGCACCGAGAAGCCCCGCTCGAGCATGTGCACCAGCGTCGACGCCGTCCCCGACACCGCCCACTCGAAGGCGGAGTCCGGGCCGGCGCCTTCGTAGGCGATGCCCCGGGTGTCGAGCAGCACCGTGCAGCGGGAGCGCTGCGGCTGTTCCTCGCGACGGACCATCAGTTCGCCGTAGCGCGCGGTCAGGCGCCAGTGCACTCGGCGCAGGTCGTCGCCGTAGCGGTAGCCGCGCGGGATGATGTCGTCCTCGCCCGCCAGTGCCAGCGAGCGCTGCCGCCCGTCGCCGTACCCCTTCGCCTCACCGCTCAGCCGCACCGGCGGCAGCGGTTCGACGCGCGGGATGACCGTCAGGGTGTCGTACGTCGAGAAGGAGCGGGTCAGCTCGCACATCCCGAACGGGTCCGTCAGACGCAGTTGCAGCGGACCCAGCGGATAACGGCCGCGCAGGTCGGAGCGGACCCGGTAGGACACCTCGCGTCGGCCGCCCGCCTCCACCCGGTCCAGGACGAACCGGGGCCGCGGGCCGAGCACGTACGGCACCCGGTCCTGGAGCATCAGCAGGCCGGTGGGCAGCCGCGAGACGTTGTCCATCCGCAGATGGACGCGGGCCTCGGAACCGGCGGGCACCCGCCCGGGGGAGAGCCTGCGGCTGCCCGCGACCCGGTAGCGCGTGCGGTACAGCACGGTCGCGCAGACCAGCGGCAGGACCGCGAGAAGCAGGCCGACCCGGAGCAGATCGCTCTGCCCCAGGACGTACGCGCAGATCGCGGCCGCGATGCCGGCGGCCAGGAAGGAGCGTCCGCGAGTGGTGAGTCCGGTGAGCGCGGTGCGCAGCCCGCCCTTGTCCTCCTCGGCGTCGCCGGTCCCCCCGGGCGTCATCACAGCCTCCGGGGCGGCTGCTGGTCGTACGCGGGCGCGCCGCGGCCCATCGTGAAGCCCGGCTGCTGCTGGGGCGCCGCGGGAACGGCGGTGTGCTGAAGGATCTCCTGGACGACCTGCTCGGCCGTACGACGGTTCAACTGCGCCTGGGCCGTGGGGAGCAGACGGTGGGCCAGGACCGCCACGGCGAGTGCCTGGATGTCGTCCGGCAGTGCGTACTCCCGGCCGCTGAGCGCCGCGGAGGCCTTCGCCGCGCGCAGCAGATGCAGCGTGGCACGCGGTGAGGCGCCGAGTCTGAGGTCGGGGTGGGTGCGCGTGGCGGCGACCAGATCCACCGCGTACCGCCGGACCGTCTCCGCGACGTGGACCGTGCGGACCGCGTCGATCAGCTTCACGATCTCGTGCGCGTGCGCCACCGGCTGGAGGTCGTCCAACGGGGAGACCCCGCCGTGCACGTCCAGCATCTGAAGCTCGGCTTCCGCACTCGGGTAGCCGATGGAGACGCGGGCCATGAAACGGTCGCGCTGGGCCTCCGGCAGCGGGTAGGTGCCCTCCATCTCGACCGGGTTCTGCGTGGCCACCACCATGAAGGGGCTGGGCAGTTCGTAGGTCTGCCCGTCGATGGTGACCTGACGCTCCTCCATCGACTCCAGGAGCGCGGACTGCGTCTTGGGGGAGGCGCGGTTGATCTCGTCGCCGATCACGATCTGCGCGAAGATCGCACCCGGTTTGAACTCGAAGTCCCGGCGCTGCTGGTCCCAGATGGACACACCCGTGATGTCCGAGGGCAGCAGGTCGGGCGTGAACTGAATACGCCGCACCGAGCAGTCGATGGACCGTGCCAGTGCCTTGGCGAGCATGGTCTTGCCGACGCCGGGGACATCCTCGATCAGAAGATGTCCCTCGGCGAGCAGCACGGTCAGCGAAAGCCGTACGACCTCAGGCTTGCCTTCGATCACTCCTTCCACCGAACTGCGGACACGCTCCACAGTGGCGGTCAGATCTGTAAGGCTCGCTCGATCGTCATAGGTCGTCACCCGGCCCTCCTCGGCCCGTTCTCGGGCCGACGCCCTGTGCGGACCGGCCCACCCCGAAACACGGACACCACGCGCGAGAGGTTCCGCGTGACGCCACAACCGCATTCTTGTTGCCGTTACCGGTTCGTGTCACTCGCCTGTGGATAACTGGCTGCGATATGTCAGGTCTTGCGACCCTTTGGGCGCCAGTGGGTCGGGGTTCTTTCGTGAAGTGAGGGTCCCACGAGGGCCCCAGGAAGTTTTACGAGGGACCCGGTGGGAGTGTTCAGGCGGGGTCTATCTCGCGCAGCAGGCCCGTCGTCACGTCGAAGACGAAGCCGCGCACGTCGTCCGTGTGCAGGAGGAACGGTGAGGTGCGCACGCGCTGCATCGACTGCCGTACGTCCTGTTCGACGTCCCGGAAGGCTTCGACCGCCCAGGCGGGGCGCTGGCCGACCTCCATCTCCAGGTCGTGCCGGAAGTCCTCGGTGAGGGACTCCAGGCCGCAGCCGGTGTGGTGGATGAGCACGACACTGCGGGTGCCGAGCGCCCGCTGGCTGATGGTGAGGGAGCGGATCACGTCGTCGGTGACGACGCCGCCGGCGTTGCGGATGGTGTGACAGTCGCCCAGTTCCAGGCCGAGTGCGGCGTGCAGGTCGAGCCGGGCGTCCATGCACGCGACCACCGCGACGTGCAGCACGGGGTGGGCATCCATCCCGGGATCGGTGAACGCGCCGGCGTACTGCTGGTTCGCCTCGACGAGACGGTCGGTCACGCCGCCGCCCGTTGTTATGGCGTCTTCGGGCTCTGTGGGTACGGATGCAGAAGTCGTCATAGCTATGACGTTACTGGTCACGTACGAAGTAGTCCTGCTGTGAGAGGGGACAAAGAACGTCATCGTGTCTTGTTGTGAGGTAACCCACATGGGTGTTTGGAGATCACCTGGATAGGTGATTTTTGCTGATTCATAGCTTCGATCGGGGGTTCATGGAGGAGCGGTCCGCGACGCGCATGCCGGTTGATTGACCGCGAGACACCGTGGACTAAAGTGACGCGAAGCGGGAGGCGAGGCTCTCCCTGCTGGACTGCTTTCCCCTGGAGACCCGGCGATTTTCCGGCGTCTCCCCCCGCGTGCGCGGCGCGTACGTACGGCTCGGCCTCCTCCCGCTCCCGGTCGGCTGACGCCACTCACCCGGCGCCAGCAGGCCTCCCCTTCTCGAGCGGGTGGGGACCCGGCGGTGCGTACGGCCGCGCCGGACCTGAGAGGGCCCAGATTCAATGGGGCGCGAAGCGCATTCGGACAAGGGTGGTGGTGGGCGACGGGAGGGACAGAGTCGACACGTCCCGGTGATGCTCCAGCGGTGCCTGGACATGTTGGCCCCGGCCCTCACCGAGCCGGGCGCCGTGGTCGTCGACTGCACCCTGGGACTCGGCGGCCACAGCGAGGCGCTGCTGACACAGTTCCCCGAGGCCCGTCTCGTCGCCCTCGACCGGGACAAGGAGGCGTTGCGCCTCTCCGGAGAGCGGCTCGCCCCCTTCGGCGACCGTGCCACCCTCGTGCACGCGGTCTACGACGAACTGCCCGAGGTGCTCGACCGCCTCGGCATCCCGCGTGTCCAGGGCGTCCTGTTCGACCTAGGTGTCTCCTCCATGCAACTCGACGAGGCCGACCGCGGCTTCGCCTACGCCCAGGACGCCCCGCTCGACATGCGGATGGACCAGACGACCGGCATCAGCGCGGCCGAGGTGCTCAATACCTACCCGGCGGGCGAACTGGTGCGGATCCTGCGCGCGTACGGCGAGGAGAAGCAGGCCAAGCGGATCGTCTCCGCCGTCGTGCGCGAACGGGAGAAGGAACCCTTCAGCAACAGCGCGCGGCTCGTCGAGCTGATCCGTGACTCCCTGCCGCAGGCCGCCAAGCGCACCGGCGGCAACCCCGCCAAGCGCACCTTCCAGGCGCTGCGCATCGAGGTCAACGGGGAGCTCAGCGTCCTGGAGCGGGCGATTCCCGCGGCCGTGAAGGCGCTCGCCGTCGGCGGCCGGATCGCCGTGCTGTCGTACCACTCGCTGGAGGACCGGCTGGTCAAGCAGGTGTTCGCGGCCGGTGCCGCCACCACCGCGCCGCCCGGTCTGCCGGTCGTGCCCGAGCGCTACCAGCCCCGGCTCAAGCTGCTCACCCGCGGTGCCGAACTTCCCACCGAGGAAGAGGTCGCCGAGAACCGGCGAGCGGCTCCCGCACGGCTGCGCGGGGCCCAGCGCATCCGCGAGGACGCCGAGTGAGGCAGCAGGAGGGGGAGATCGAGTGAGTAGGAAACCCGAACTCAGGGGGCGGGCCGCCCGGCTCGCCCGGCTCCTCCCCGCCGGCGGGGGCCAGGCCGCCCGCACGCCCTTCGTCCTGCTCGTCGTGCTCCTGCTCGGCGGCGGCCTGATCGGCCTCCTCGTGCTGAACTCCGCGCTGAGCGAGGGCTCGTTCCGCCTGGACGACCTACAGAGGGACACCAAGAGCCTCACCGACGAGGAGCAGGCGCTGCAGCGGGACGTGGACACCTACTCCGCGCCCGACGCCCTCCAGCGCCGCGCCCACGAGTTGGGCATGGTGCCCGGCGGTGACCCGGCCTTCCTCAACCCGGACGGCAGCGTCAAGGGCGTCCCCGGAACGGCCGCCCAGCAGTCCTCCGCACGCACTCCGGTGGTCCGCCCGCCCGAGGTCCTCGCCCTCACACAGACCACGGCCCCGGCCCCTGCCACCGGCGCCCCGGCGGCCGCCGTCCCCTCCGTCGGCGTCGCCACCCCGCATACCGCCACCCCGCATACCGCGACCCCGCATACCGCGACCCCGCAGACCCTGACCCCGCGGATCCCGACCCCGCAGACCCCCGCCCCCACCCCGTCCGCGCAGCCCTCCTCGACCCCCGGCAGGTGACGGAAGTGTCCGACAGGGAACCGCCGCGCCGCCGTGTGCCCGGCCCCGCCAGGCCCGTACGCCCCGGCGGCCAGCGGCGTCCGGGCCCCGGCGCCCGCCCCGCACGCCGCCCGGGCGCGCCCCGGCCCGGCGGCTCGCAGGTTCTGCGGCTGGGCAGCCCCCGGCCCCGGCTGCGCATGGTCAGCCTCACCCTGACGCTGGTGATGATCGCCTTCGTCGTGCGCCTGCTCCAGGTACAGGCCGTGGATGCCAACGCGTACGCCGCGAAGGCCGAGCAGAACCGCTACGTCGGCCGCACCCTGGCCGCCACCCGCGGCGGGATCACGGACCGCAACGGCGTGGAGCTCGCGACGAGCGTGGACGCGTACGACATCACGGCCGACCCCACGATGTTCACGCGGGAAGCGACGAAGGTGACGGACGCGCCCGAGCAGGCCGCGGCGCTGCTCGGGCCGATCCTCGGCCAGGACATGGACACCGTCGCCAAGAAGCTCCGTACGAAGAACACCCGCTACACACTGCTCGCGCACCGCCAGACCCCCCAGGTCTGGAAGCAGATCAAGGACCTGAGGAACACGCTCGCGGTCAAGGCGGAGACCGACAAGAGCACCGTCAACTTCCTCGCCGGCGTCGTAGCGGTCCCGGCCAGCAAGCGCGTGTATCCGAACGGCGATCTCGCCGCCGGGATACTGGGCTGGGTCAACGCCGACGGCAAGGGCGGCGGCGGAGTCGAGCAGAAGCTGAACAAGGAACTCGCCGGCAAGGACGGCAAGATCCGCTACGCCCAGTCCGGCGGCCGTCAGGTGCCGACCGCGGGATCGACGGAGACACCCGCCGTGGCGGGCTCCGACGTCGAGCTGACCATCAACCGCGACATCCAGTGGGCCGCGCAGAACGCCATCACCGAGCAGGTGAAGGCGTCCAAGGCGGACCGCGGGTACGTGATCGTGCAGGACGCCCGCAGCGGCGAGATCCTCGCCATGGCGAACTCACCGGGCTTCGATCCCAACGACCTCACCCAGGCCAACGCGGCGGCCCTGGGCAACGCGGCCCTCCAGGACGCGTACGAACCCGGCTCCACCGCCAAGGTCATGTCGATGGCAGCCGTACTGGAGGAGAACGTCGCAACGCCCGAGACGCATGTGGTCGTGCCCAACCGGCTGCACCGCGGCGACCGCCTCTTCCAGGACGACATCGACCACGCGACCTGGAACCTGACGCTCAACGGCGTGCTCGCCAAGTCCAGCAACATCGGCACCATCCTGGCGGCCGGCCAGCTCGGCAAGACGCAGAAGGACGCGAACCAGGTCCTCTATTCGTATCTGCGCAAGTTCGGCATCGGCAGCTACACCGGGCTCGGCTTCCCCGGCGAGACGAAGGGCATCCTCGCGCCCGCCGACAAGTGGTCGACCTCCCAGCAGTACACGATTCCTTTCGGCCAGGGCATGTCGATCAACGCGATGCAGGCGGCCTCCGTCTACTCGACGATCGCCAACGGAGGTGTACGCGTCGAGCCGACGCTGGTGCGCGGCGCGAAGGGGCCCGACGGCCGGTTCACCCCGGCCGCCCAGCCGAAGAAGACGAGGGTCGTGAGCGAGAAGACGGCGAAGACCCTCGCCCAGATGCTGGAGTCCGTCGTGGACGACGAGCAGGGCACCGGCGCCAAGGCGCGCATCCCCGGCTACCGGGTCGCGGGCAAGACGGGTACGGCCAACCGCGTGGATCCGGCCACCGGCAAGTACCACGGCTACACCTCGTCGTTCGCCGGATTCGCCCCCGCCGACAAGCCCCGGATCACCGTCTACTGCGCGATCCAGAACGCCACCAAGGGCAGCTACTTCGGCGGCCAGATCTGCGGACCCATCTACAAGCAGGTCATGGAGTTCGCGCTCAAGACCCTCCAGGTCCCGCCCACCGGAGCGGGGGCCGCCAATCTGCCCGTGACCTTCACGCCGTGATCGATTCCGGCCATACTCCCTGATCAGGACTTGATCAGGTCCGGCCAGGACCCGGACAAGACCGCACGCACAACGGACCAGGAACCAGCTCGTGACAACGATCACCCCGGATTCCGGGAACCACGGCTCGCCACGCCCCTCGCTTCGCTCCGGCGGGGGTGAGCCCGGTACGCTCACCGCCGTGCCACACGCTGATCAGTCCCAAACCACCCAGAAGGGCGTTCCTGTGACATATCCGGGGCCGCCGCGACCGGTCCAGAACTCCGCCACACCCCTCGCGGAGCTCGCCGATCAGCTGGGTGTCGCCGCCCCGGCGCCGAACGCGGAGGTCACGGGCATCACCCATGACTCCCGCGCGGTGCGCCCCGGAGACCTCTATGCCGCGCTGCCGGGCGCCCGCCTGCACGGCGCCGACTTCGTGACACAGGCGGCCGGTCTTGGCGCGGTCGCCGTGCTGACCGACCCGACCGGCGCCGAGCGCGCCGCCGCCACCGGGCTGCCGGTCCTCGTCGTCGACGACCCGCGCGGCCTGATGGGAGAGCTCGCGGCCACCATCTACGGCCATCCCGGGCGCGACCTGCTCCAGATCGGCATCACCGGCACCTCCGGCAAGACCACCACGGCCTATCTCGTCGAGGGCGGCCTGAAGACGCTCCGCTCCACCGGCCTGATCGGCACCGTGGAGATGCGCATCGGCGAGGAGCGCATCAAGTCGGAGCGCACCACCCCCGAAGCAACCGACCTCCAGGCGCTGTTCGCGGTCATGCGCGAGCGCGGCGTCGACGCGGTCGCGATGGAGGTCTCCAGCCACGCGCTGGTCCTCGGGCGGGTCGACGGCTGTGTCTTCGACATCGCGGTCTTCAACAACCTCAGCCCGGAACACATGGAGTTCCACTCCGACATGGAGGACTACTTCCGGGCCAAGGCGCAGCTGTTCACACCGCAACGCAGCAAACTCGGCGTCGTCAACCTCGACGACGAGTACGGGCGCAGGCTGGCCGAGGAGGCCACCGTCCCCGTCGTCACCTTCTCCGCCGAAGGACACCCGGACGCCGACTGGCACGCCGAGGAGGTCGAGGTCGGCCCGATGGACTCCGCGTTCGTCGCGGTCGGCCCCAAGGGCGAGCGGATCACCGCCAAGTCGCCGCTCGCGGGACCCTTCAACGTGGCGAACACCCTCGCCGCGATCGTCGCCCTCGCCGTCGCCGGGATCGACCCGCAGACCGCCGCCGACGGCATCGCCGTCGTCCCGGGAGTGCCGGGCCGCCTGGAGCGCGTGGACGCGGGCCAGCCCTACCTCGCGGTCGTCGACTACGCCCACAAGACGGACGCCGTCGAATCGGTCCTGCGCGCACTGCGCAAGGTCACCGAGGGCAGGCTGCACATCGTGCTCGGCTGCGGCGGCGACCGTGACAGGACCAAGCGGATGCCGATGGGCGCCGCCGCGGCGCGGCTCGCCGACACCGCCGTACTGACATCGGACAACCCCCGCTCGGAGGACCCCCTCGCGATCCTCGCGACGATGCTCGCGGGCGCCGCCGAGGTGCCGGCGCACGAGCGTGGCGAGGTCCAGGTCTTCGAGGACCGGGCCGCCGCCATCGCCGCCGCCGTCGCCCGGGCGCGGCCCGGCGACACCGTGCTGGTCGCGGGCAAGGGCCACGAGCAGGGCCAGGACATCGCCGGGGTGGTGCGTCCCTTCGACGACCGCCAGGTGCTTCGCGAAGCTATCCAGAAGACCCAGGGATGAACTTGTGATCGCCCTCTCTCTCGCCGAGATCGCAGCAGTCGTCGGCGGGCAGACGTACGACATACCGGATCCGGCGGTACAGGTCACCGGACCGGTCGTCAGAGACTCCCGTGAAGTGGAGCCAGGCAGCCTCTTCGTCGCCTTCGTCGGCGAGCGCGTGGACGGCCACGACTTCGCCGAGGCCGTCGTCGCGGCGGGCGCGGTCGCCGTACTGGCCTCCCGGCCCGTCGGCGTGCCGGCGATCGTCGTCGCGGACGTGCAGGCGGCCCTGGGCGCCCTCGCGCGTCACGTCGTCGAACGGCTGGGCGCGACCCTCGTGGCCCTCACCGGCTCCGCGGGCAAGACCAGCACCAAGGACCTGATCGCCCAGGTCCTGCGGAGCAAGGCGCCGACCGTCTTCACGCCCGGCTCGCTCAACAACGAGATCGGACTGCCGCTGACCGCGCTGAGCGCCACCGAGGAGACCAGGTTCCTCGTCCTGGAGATGGGCGCCCGCGGCATCGGCCACATCAGCTACCTCACGGACCTCACGCCACCGAGGATCGGCCTGGTCCTGAACGTCGGGACCGCCCACATCGGTGAGTTCGGCGGCCGCGAACAGATTGCACAGGCGAAGGGCGAGCTCGTCGAGAGCCTCCCGTCGGCGGAAGCGGGCGGCGTCGCCGTCCTCAACGCCGACGACCCCCTCGTACGCGCCATGGCGTCCCGCACGAAGGCGCGCGTGATCCTCTTCGGAGAGTCCGGCGAAGCGGACGTACGTGCCGAGAACGTCCGTCTCACGGGCGCCGGACAGCCAGCATTCAGGCTTCACACACCCTCCGGGTGCAGCGATGTGACCATGCGCCTGTACGGTGAGCACCACGTGTCGAACGCGCTCGCCGCGGCCGCCGTCGCCCATGAGCTGGGCATGTCCGCAGACGAGATCGCCCTCGCGCTCTCCGAGGCGGGCTCCCTCTCCCGCTGGCGGATGGAGGTCACCGAGCGCCCGGACGGCGTGACGGTCGTCAACGACGCCTACAACGCGAACCCCGAGTCCATGCGAGCCGCCCTGCGCGCGCTCGCGGCAATGGGCAAAGCCACACAGGCAGAAGGGGGTCGGACGTGGGCGGTGCTCGGTCAGATGGCCGAGCTCGGGGACGAGGCGCTCGCCGAGCACGACGCGGTCGGGCGGCTCGCCGTCCGACTCAACGTCAGCAAGCTCGTCGCGGTCGGGGGCAGGGAAGCTTCCTGGCTCCAACTGGGCGCATATAACGAGGGTTCGTGGGGTGAGGAGTCGGTGCACGTGTCCGACGCACAGGCGGCTGTCGACCTGTTGCGCAGCGAGTTGCGCCCGGGGGACGTCGTGCTCGTGAAGGCGTCCCGGTCGGTCGGGCTCGAACGGGTGGCGCAGGCGCTGCTCGACAACGGTGCCGAGGGTGAGGTCGCGGCCCGATGATGAACCAGATCCTGTTCGCAGGAGTCATTGGTCTGTTCCTGACCCTGATCGGGACCCCGCTGCTGATCAAGCTGCTGGCCCGCAAGGGCTACGGGCAGTACATCCGCGACGACGGCCCGAAGGAGCACCACAGCAAGCGCGGTACTCCGACCATGGGTGGTATCGCCTTCATCCTGGCGACGATCATCGCGTACTTCCTGTCCAAGGTGATCACGGGCAAGCCGCCGACCTTCTCGGGTCTGCTGGTGCTCGGCCTGATGTCCGGCATGGGCCTGGTCGGCTTCCTGGACGACTACATCAAGATCGTCAAGCGGCGTTCGCTCGGTCTGCGGGCCAAGGCGAAGATGGCCGGTCAGCTGATCGTCGGCATCTCCTTCGCGGTCCTCGCACTCCAGTTCGCGGACAACCACGGCAACACCCCGGCCTCCACCAGGCTCTCCTTCGTGGAGGACTTCGGCTGGACCATCGGCCCGGTGCTCTTCGTGGTCTGGGCCCTGTTCATGATTCTCGCCATGTCGAACGGCGTGAACCTGACCGACGGTCTGGACGGTCTCGCCACCGGCGCCGCGACCATGGTCTTCGGCGCGTACACCTTCATCGGCGTCTGGCAGTTCCAGGAGTCCTGCGCCAACGCGCAGACCCTGACCAACCCGGCCGCCTGCTACGAGGTACGAGATCCACTCGACCTCGCGGTCGTCGCCTCCGCCCTGATGGGAGCCTGCTTCGGCTTCCTGTGGTGGAACACCTCGCCCGCCAAGATCTTCATGGGTGACACCGGTTCGCTGGCCCTCGGCGGCGCGCTCGCCGGCCTCGCGATCTGCTCCCGCACGGAGCTGCTGGTCGCGCTCCTCGGCGGCCTCTTCGTCCTGATCACCATGTCGGTCGTCATCCAGGTCGGCTCCTTCCGGCTCACCGGCAGGCGCGTCTTCCGCATGGCGCCACTCCAGCACCACTTCGAACTAAAGGGGTGGTCCGAAGTCCTTGTCGTGGTCCGCTTCTGGATCATCCAGGGCATGTGCGTCATCGTGGGTCTGGGCCTCTTCTACGCAGGATGGGCAGCCAAGAAGTGACCGACTGGCAGGGCAAGCACGTCACCGTCGCCGGGCTCGGCGTCTCCGGCATCCCGGCGGCCAAGGTGCTGCACGGTCTCGGCGCCGTCGTCACGGTCGTCAACGACGGCGACGACGAGCGCTCCCGGGCGCAGGCCGCGGAGCTGGAGGCGCTCGGCATCACCGTGCGCCTCGGTGACGGCGCCACCCTGCCCGAAGGCACCGAACTCATCGTCACCGCGCCCGGCTGGAAGCCGGACAAGCCGCTGTTCGCCGCGGCCGCCGCGGCGGACGTCCCGGTCTGGGGCGACGTCGAACTGGCCTGGCGGCTGAGAGGCCCTGACGCGGCCCCCTGGCTGGCCGTCACCGGCACCAACGGCAAGACCACCACCGTGCAGATGCTCGCCTCGATCCTGACGGCGGCCGGGCTGCGCACGGCCGCCGTCGGCAACATCGGGGTCTCGCTCCTTGACGCGGTCCTCGGCGAGGAGCGGTACGACGTCCTGGCGGTGGAGCTGTCGAGCTATCAGCTGCACTGGGCGCCGTCGCTGCGGGCGCACTCGGCCGTCGTTCTGAACCTGGCACCGGATCACCTCGACTGGCACGGCTCCATGGAGGCGTACGCCGCCGACAAGGGTCGTATCTACGAAGGCAATCGGGTCGCCTGCGTCTACAACCTCGCCGACAAGGCCACCGAGGACCTGGTGCGCGAGGCGGACGTCGAGGAGGGCTGCCGGGCGGTCGGCTTCACCCTCGGCACCCCCGGACCGTCCCAACTCGGCGTCGTGGACGGCATCCTGGTCGACCGCGCCTTCGTCGAGAACCGGCAGAAGAACGCCCAGGAACTCGCCGAGGTCTCCGACGTCAACCCGCCCGCCCCGCACAACATCGCCAACGCCCTTGCGGCGGCGGCCCTGGCACGCGCCTTCGGGGTGCCCGCCGCGGCGGTACGGGACGGGCTGCGGGCCTTCACACCGGACGCCCACCGCATCGCGCACGTCGCCGACGTGGACGGCGTCGCGTACATCGACGACTCCAAGGCGACCAACACGCATGCCGCGGAAGCCTCTTTGGCGGCCTACGAGTCGATCGTGTGGATCGCGGGCGGACTCGCCAAGGGCGCGACCTTCGACGAGCTGGTCGCCAAGTCGGCAAAGCGACTTCGGGGCGTCGTGCTCATCGGCGCGGATCGGGCTCTGATCCGTGAAGCCCTTGTGCGACACGCGCCGGAAGTACCCGTCGTCGACCTCGACCGGACCGACACTGGGGCGATGCTCGCGGCGGTTCGGGAGGCGCGGGGGCTCGCCCGCGAGGGCGACACGGTGTTGCTGGCGCCGGCCTGTGCCTCCATGGACATGTTCGCCAACTACAACAAGCGCGGGGACGCGTTCGCGGAGGCGGTCCGCGAACTCGGCGCGAGCGCCTGACGGCGGGTCTCGGACGGTCCGGGCGCGCCCGGGACCCTTGGGAGGGACGCGTGACGCCATTGTGGGGACCCTCATCGCCCTGCGGGACGCCCTCCCGGGGCATGGCGGACGGAGCCGGTGATGGCCAGTAGCCGTACTGGCCGTCCCCCCGTCCAGCGTGCCCCACGGCGCCCCGCCGGACGTCCCCGCCCCCCGCGCGACAACCCCCTGCGCCTGCTCTGCACGCGCGCCCGCAAGGCCTGGGACCGTCCGCTCACCGCGTACTATCTGATCTTCGGCAGCAGCCTGTTGATCACCGTGCTGGGCCTGGTGATGGTCTACTCGGCCTCGATGATCACGGCGCTGCAGCTCTCGCTGCCGGGGTCGTTCTTCTTCCGCAAACAGTTCCTCGCGGCCTCCATCGGCACCGTGCTGCTCCTGATCGCCATGCGGGTGCCGGTGAAACTGCACCGGGCGCTGGCGTATCCGATCCTGGCCGGCGCGGTCTTCCTGATGATCCTCGTGCAGGTCCCGGGGATAGGGATGGCGGTCAACGGCAACCAGAACTGGATCTCCCTCGGCGGCTCGTTCCAGATCCAGCCCAGCGAGTTCGGCAAGCTCGCGCTCGTGCTGTGGGGCGCCGACCTGCTCGCCCGCAAGCAGGACAAGGGCATGCTCGCGCAGTGGAAGCACATGCTGGTGCCGCTCGTCCCGGGCACCTTCCTGCTGCTCGGCCTGATCATGCTCGGTGGCGACATGGGCACGGCGATCATCCTCACCGCCATCCTCTTCGGACTGCTGTGGCTGGCCGGAGCGCCCACGCGGCTGTTCGGCGGCGTGCTGGCGGTCGCCGTGACCATCGGTTTCATCCTGATCAAGACGAGCCCCAACCGGATGTCCCGGCTCGCCTGCATCGGCGCCACCGAACCCGGCCCGAACGACACCTGCTGGCAGGCCGTGCACGGTATCTACGCTCTGGCCTCCGGCGGACTGTTCGGTTCCGGCCTCGGCGCCAGTGTGGAAAAATGGGGCCAACTTCCCGAAGCGCACACCGACTTCATCTTCGCCATCACCGGGGAGGAACTGGGCCTCGCGGGGACGCTGTCGGTGCTCGCCCTCTTCGCGGCTCTAGGCTATGCGGGTATCCGCGTGGCCGGACGCACGGAGGACCCCTTCGTGAGGTATGCCGCGGGAGGCGTGACCACCTGGATCACGGCCCAGGCCGTGATCAACATCGGTGCGGTGCTCGGTCTGCTGCCGATCGCCGGAGTCCCGCTCCCGCTGTTCTCCTACGGAGGGTCCGCCCTGCTGCCGACCATGTTCGCCATCGGGCTGCTGATCGCCTTCGCACGCGACGAGCCCGCTGCGCGGGCGGCGCTTGCGATGCGGCAACCCCGCTTTGGTAGAAAGCGTGCTGCGGTGAGAGGCTCCGCGGGGGCCGCGGGGCCTCGGAGATGGAACACGATGCGACGGCGTGCCTCGGCGGCGCGTTCGTCCGGAGAGCGGTGAATTTCGGTGCATGTCGTACTCGCCGGCGGGGGGACCGCCGGCCACATCGAGCCCGCGCTCGCCCTCGCGGACGCCCTGCGCAGGCAGGACCCGACCGTGGGGATCACGGCCCTGGGCACGGAACGCGGACTTGAGACCCGGCTCGTACCGGAGCGGGGCTACGAACTCGCGCTGATCCCCGCCGTCCCGCTGCCCCGCAAGCCCACACCCGAGCTGATCACCGTCCCGGGGCGGCTGCGCGGCACGATCAAGGCGGCCGAGCAGGTCCTGGAGCGCACCAAGGCGGACGCGGTCGTCGGCTTCGGCGGCTATGTGGCGCTGCCCGCCTACCTCGCGGCCAAGCGCCTCGGCGTGCCGATCGTGATCCACGAGGCCAACGCCCGGCCGGGCCTCGCCAACAAGATCGGTTCCCGGTACGCGGCACAGGTCGCCGTCTCGACCCCGGACAACAAGCTGCGCGGCGCCCGCTACATCGGCATCCCGCTGCGCCGCTCGATCGCCACCCTCGACCGGGCCGCCGTACGCCCCGAGGCGCGCGCCGCGTTCGGTCTCGACCCCTCGCTGCCGACCTTGCTGGTTTCCGGCGGCTCGCAGGGCGCACGGCGCCTCAACGAGGTCGTCCAGCAGGCGGCGCCGTACCTTCAGCAGGCCGGTATCCAGATCCTGCACGCGGTCGGCCCGAAGAACGAACTGCCGCAGGTCCACCAGATGCCGGGAATGCCCCCGTACATCCCGGTACCGTACGTGGACCGGATGGACCTCGCGTACGCCGCGGCCGACATGATGCTCTGCCGCGCGGGCGCGATGACCGTCGCCGAACTCTCCGCCGTCGGGCTGCCCGCCGCCTACGTCCCGCTGCCCATCGGCAACGGCGAACAGCGACTGAACGCCCAGCCGGTGGTCAAGGCCGGTGGCGGGCTCCTTGTCGACGACTCGGAACTGACCCCCCAGTGGGTGCAGCAGAACGTGCTGCCCGTGCTCGCCGACCCGCACCGGCTGTACGAGATGTCCCGCGCCGCCAGCGAGTTCGGTCGCCGGGACGCCGACGACCTGCTCGTCGGCATGGTGTACGAGGCGATCGCCTCTCGCCACCGCTAGGACCGCATGAGGGAAGGCAGGGAGCGTGGCCGGACCGACGACCGCCGAGCGCGGTGAACGGCAGAAGTTGGAGTCCGGCTCGCCCCGCCTCAGGCGGTTGCGTCGCCTTCGTGTGCTCATCATCCTTTTGACCGTGCTGGTGTTGGTGACGGCGGCCACGCTATGGCTGCTCTACGGCTCGCCGTGGCTGCGGGTCGAGAAGGTGTCGGTCTCCGGGGTGCGGGTCCTGACGGACCGGCAAGTGCGCGACACGGCCGACGTGCCGGTCGGATCGCCGCTGATTTCCATCGATACCGATGCCGTCGAGGCGCGATTGCGCCGGAAATTGCCCCGAATTGACTCGGTTGATGTCGTCCGTTCCTGGCCGCACGGAATCGGGCTGAAAGTGACCGAACGCACCCCGGTGCTCATTCTCAAAAACACCGGAAGCGGCGGCAAGTACATCGAAGTGGACGCCAAGGGCGTGCGTTTCGCGACGGTTTCGGCTGCTCCGAAGGGCGTGCCCGCGCTGGAATTGGCGGTGTCCAAGGCGGCCGTTCTGCGCCGCTTCCCGGTCGACCGGCTGGTGCGCGAGGCGGTGGGGGTGGCCGGGGACATTCCGGCCGCCGTCCGTCGCGACACCCGGATCGTCAAGGTCCGTTCGTACGACTCGATCTCGCTGGAGTTGAGCGGCGGACGCAGCGTCCAGTGGGGGAGCGACGAGAAGGGCCGCGCGAAGGCCAGGACGCTCACCGCTCTCATGAAAGCAGCTCCAGGGGCCCGGCACTTCGATGTGAGTGCCCCCATCGCCCCTGCTTCATCGGGGAGTTGACGCACATCAGTGCAGGCCAGCACCCTGGTTGGGCAGCGCTACGGCTGATCACATAGGGTGAAAAGAAAAACGGGAGGTTCGGCGTGTTCGTTGAACGTGCGCCACTTGTCGACTTAGTGTCCTGTTCGGAAGAGTCCAAGGAACAGACACACTGGTAACCCTAAACTTCAGCGTTAGGGTTCGGGTCGGCGTTCGGACCGTCCCATTCGGCATCAGTCGTCGGATCGCGAGCGTGCGAGGCGACGACACGTAACTCGAGGCGAGAGGCCTTCGACGTGGCAGCACCGCAGAACTACCTCGCAGTCATCAAAGTCATCGGTGTCGGCGGCGGTGGTGTCAATGCCATCAACCGGATGATCGAGGTCGGTCTCAAGGGCGTCGAGTTCATCGCCATCAACACGGACGCGCAAGCTCTGTTGATGAGCGACGCCGACGTCAAGCTCGACGTCGGCCGCGAACTCACGCGCGGACTCGGCGCCGGAGCCAACCCGGCCGTGGGCCGCAAGGCGGCCGAGGACCACCGCGAGGAGATCGAGGAGGTCCTCAAGGGGGCCGACATGGTCTTCGTGACGGCCGGTGAAGGCGGTGGCACCGGCACCGGCGGCGCACCCGTCGTGGCCAACATCGCCCGCTCGCTCGGCGCCCTCACCATCGGCGTGGTCACGCGCCCCTTCACCTTCGAAGGACGGCGTCGCGCCAACCAGGCCGAGGACGGCATCGCGGAACTCCGCGAAGAGGTCGACACCCTCATCGTCATCCCGAACGACCGGCTGCTGTCCATCTCGGACCGCCAGGTCTCCGTCCTCGACGCCTTCAAGTCGGCGGACCAGGTCCTGCTGTCGGGTGTTCAGGGCATTACCGACCTCATCACCACGCCCGGTCTGATCAACCTCGACTTCGCCGACGTCAAGTCCGTGATGTCCGAGGCGGGTTCCGCGCTCATGGGCATCGGCTCGGCCCGCGGCGACGACCGCGCCGTGGCGGCGGCCGAGATGGCGATCTCCTCGCCGCTCCTGGAAGCCTCCATCGACGGCGCACGCGGCGTCCTGCTCTCCATCTCCGGTGGCTCCGACCTCGGCCTTTTCGAGATCAACGAGGCCGCCCAGCTGGTCAGCGAGGCCGCGCACCCCGAGGCCAACATCATCTTCGGTGCGGTCATCGACGACGCACTCGGCGACGAGGTGCGGGTCACCGTGATCGCCGCCGGCTTCGACGGCGGCCAGCCGCCGGCCAAGCGGGACAACATCCTCGGCTCCACCTCCGCCAAGCAGCGCGAGGAGCCCGCGCCGGTACGGGCCGCCGAGAGCCGCCCGTCCTTCGGCTCGCTCGGCAGCGTCACGCCGAAGGAGGCCCTGGAGCCCACCCCGGAGCCGGTCAACGAGGTCCCGGTCGCTCCTCCGGTCCCGCCGTCCCGCGCCTACTCGGACAGCGCGGCCGAGGAGCTGGACGTGCCGGACTTCCTGAAGTGATAGGACATCGCTCCGAAACGAGCACCGTGAGCGGCGCGCACTTCGCCTTCACCGACCGGTGGGGCGGGGTGAGCGCCGTTCCGTACGAGGAGCTCAACCTCGGCGGAGCGGTCGGCGACGACCCCGACGCCGTACGGACCAATCGTGAAATGGCCGCCAAGTCGCTCGGACTGGACCCGGCCCTGGTCGTGTGGATGAACCAGGTGCACGGGCCGGACGTGGCGGTGGTCGACGGACCGTGGCTCTCCTCGGAGATCCCGTCCGTCGACGCGATCGTGACCGGGCGGCGCGGGCTCGCCCTCGCCGTCCTCACCGCCGACTGCACGCCGGTCCTGCTGGCCGACCCGGTGGCCGGGATCGCGGCCGCCGCCCACGCGGGTCGGCCCGGCATGGTCGCCGGGGTCGTCCCCGCCGCCGTACGGGCCATGGTGGAGCTCGGCGCCGAGCCCGAGCGGATCGTCGCCCGCACCGGACCCGCGGTCTGCGGCCGGTGCTACGAGGTACCGGACGAGATGCGCGCCGAAGTCGCCGCCGTCGAGCCGGCGGCGTACGCCGAGACCAGCTGGGGCACTCCCGCGGTCGATGTGACCGCCGGAGTGCACGCGCAGTTGGAACGACTCGGGGTGTGCGACCGGGCGCAGTCGCCGGTGTGCACGCTGGAGTCGGACGACCACTTCTCGTACCGACGGGACCGCACGACCGGGCGGCTCGCAGGCTATGTCTGGCTGGACTGATGGGGCATGACGGACCGTAAGGCTCAACTCGCCGGAAATCTGGCGAAAGTGGAAGAGCGCATCATGGCGGCCTGTGTGGCCGCCGGGCGCAAGCGCGAAGAGGTGACCCTGATCGTGGTCACCAAGACCTACCCCGCCAGTGATGTGCGGGTCCTGTCGGAACTCGGTGTGCGCCACGTCGCCGAGAACCGGGACCAGGACGCGGCGCCCAAGGCGGCGGCTTGCTCGGATCTGCCCCTCTCGTGGCATTTTGTCGGTCAGTTGCAGACCAACAAGGTGCGTTCTGTGGTCGGTTATGCGGATGTGGTGCAGTCCGTGGACCGTGCCCGGCTTGTCACGACCCTGTCGAAGGAGGCGGTGCGGGTGGAGCGCGAGGTGGGCTGCCTCATCCAGGTCGCACTGGACGCGCAGGAGAGCGGCCGGGGTGAGCGGGGAGGCGTCGGAGTCGGCGGAATCGAAGAGTTGGCCGACCTCGTCGCCGGGGCACCCGGGCTCCGGCTCGACGGACTGATGACCGTCGCACCGCTCACCGGGGCGTACGCGGGGCGCCAACAAGCGGCGTTCGAGCGGCTGATGGATTTGTCGACTGCTATGCGCCGCACGCATCCTGCTGCGAACATGGTGTCTGCAGGGATGAGTGCGGACCTCGAGCAGGCCGTGGCGGCCGGAGCGACACATGTACGCGTCGGTACGGCGGTACTCGGAGTCCGACCCGGGCTCGGGTAACGTCGCCAAGAAGTCGGACCACAGCAGAAAATATGGTCATTACCGCCACTGGCGGGCATAACGACCTCGTGGATCGCGGGCACTTGGCACTTCGTCAGCCGATCCACCACAGAGCGGAGGACTCAGAGCATGGCCGGCGCGATGCGCAAGATGGCGGTCTACCTCGGCCTCGTGGAGGACGATGGGTACGACGGCAGGGGATTCGACCCCGATGACGAGTTCGAGCCCGAGCTCGACCCGGAGCCCGAGCGTGACCGGCGGCGGCATGAGCCGCCCCACCAGTCGCATCAGGCACACCAGTCCCAACGGGACGAATCGGTACGAATGGTGCAGCCTCCGGCGCCTCGCGATCCGGTGCCGCATTCCGCTTCGCTCGCTGCGGAATCCAGCCGTCCGGCGCGGATCGCGCCCGTGGCGTCCATCACACAAGAACGCGCAAGCCTGGAGAAGAACGCACCGGTGATCATGCCCAAGGTTGTGTCGGAACGAGAGCCGTACCGGATCACCACACTTCACCCGCGGACCTACAACGAGGCCCGTACCATCGGGGAACACTTCCGTGAGGGCACCCCGGTGATCATGAATCTGACTGAGATGGATGACACAGATGCGAAGCGACTTGTCGACTTTGCGGCCGGTTTGGTGTTTGGTCTCCACGGCAGCATCGAGCGGGTGACGCAGAAGGTGTTCCTGTTGTCGCCTGCTAACGTCGATGTCACGGCGGAGGACAAGGCCCGCATCGCAGAGGGCGGGTTCTTCAACCAGAGCTGAGACGCAGGACCGGATCAAGGTACGGAAACAGGGGAGAGGGAAGCGCGGATCATGAGCGTGGTCGGGCAGGTTCTCTACGTCGCGCTGACGTGTTTCCTCGTCGTGTTGATTTTCCGGTTGGTCATGGACTACGTCTTCCAGTTCGCCCGCTCATGGCAACCCGGCAAGGCGATGGTGGTCGTTCTCGAGGCCACCTACACTGTCACCGATCCACCGCTCAAGCTTCTGCGGCGGTTCATTCCGCCGCTGCGTCTCGGGGGCGTGGCGCTTGACCTGTCCTTCTTCGTACTGATGATCATCGTCTACATCCTGATCTCCGTCGTGAGCCGGCTGTGAACGATACGGTCTTGCCGAATGCCGACGACTACGTTGAGGTGAAGAGATGCCGTTGACCCCCGAGGACGTGCGGAACAAGCAGTTCACGACCGTCCGCCTCCGAGAAGGCTATGACGAGGACGAGGTCGATGCCTTCCTCGACGAGGTCGAAGCCGAACTGACGCGACTGCTCCGCGAGAACGAGGACCTGCGCGCCAAACTGGCGGCGGCCACGCGCGCGGCTGCGCAGAACCAGCAGCAGGGCATGCGCAAGCCGCCCGAGCAGGATCAGCAGGGCCCGCCGCAGGGCATGCGAGGTCCCGGCGCCCCTGTACCCGCCGGCATATCGGGCCCACCGCAGCAGCAGATGGGTGGCCCCATGGGTGGGCCGCCCCAGCTGCCGAGCGGTGCGCCGCAGCTGCCCGCGGGCCCCAGTGCCCAGGGCGGCCAGCAGGGCCAGGGCCCCATGGGCCAGGGTCCGATGGGCCAGGGCCCCATGGGTCAGGGCCAGATGGGCCAGGGCCCCATGGGCCAGGGTCCGATGGGTCAAGGGCAGATGGGCCAGGGTCCGATGGGCCAGGGTCCCGGCCAGCAGATGCAGCAGCAGATGCCGGGCCAGATGCAGCCCCAGATGCAGCAGCAGATGGGTGGCCCGATGGGCGGACCCATGGGTGGCCCCATGGGCGGTCACGGCCCGCAGATGCCGCAGCAGGGCCCCGGTGGCGACAGCGCCGCGCGTGTCCTCTCGCTGGCTCAGCAGACCGCCGACCAGGCGATCGCCGAGGCCCGCTCCGAGGCCAACAAGATCGTCGGCGAGGCCCGCAGCCGCGCCGAGGGTCTCGAGCGTGACGCCCGTGCCAAGGCCGACGCGCTGGAGCGGGACGCGCAGGAGAAGCACCGTGTCGCGATGGGCTCCCTGGAGTCCGCCCGCGCCACGCTGGAGCGCAAGGTCGAGGACCTGCGTGGCTTCGAGCGCGAGTACCGCACGCGTCTGAAGTCCTACCTGGAGTCGCAGCTGCGCCAGCTGGAGACGCAGGCGGACGACTCGCTCGCCCCGCCGCGTACGCCGGCCACGGCCTCCCTGCCGTCGCCCTCCGCGCCCTCGATGGCTCCGGCCGGTGCGAGTGCGCCGTCGTACGGCGGTCAGGGCATGGGCGGCGCCCCGGCACCGGCCGCGCCCTCCTACGGCGGGCAGCAGCAGATGTCGCCGGCCATGACCCAGCCGATGGCTCCGGTACGGCCCCAGGGGCCGTCGCCGATGCAGCAGGCGCCCTCGCCGATGCGTGGGTTCCTCATCGACGAGGACGACAACTGACGGCCTTGAGCACGCCTTAGGCGTCGGCAGCGTTCAGGGCGGAGCCCCGGATCTTTCCGGGGCTCCGCCCTTTTGCTGTGCCCTTTTGCTGTGCTGTTTCGGGCGGGCGTGCGGTTCCCTTGGGGCATCTGTACGGGGTACGCAACGCCGAAGGCCGGGGCCCACCAAGATCTTTGGGATCTTTGGTGGGCCCCGGCCGGGTTGTTCTTCGGCTGCGGGTGGGTGGGGGCTGGGCGCGCAGTTCCCCGCGCCCCTTGGTGGGGGGGGGGGGCGCGCGGCGACCGCGCCCCCGCGGCGAGTGGGGTGACGGGCGGCGGGCGGGGGGGGGGGGGGGCCCCGCGCGGCGGGGCCGCGGCG
>NZ_JBHVST010000060.1:30706-71419 GCF_042885015.1 Streptomyces sp. NPDC058086
ATTTACCCCCCCACCCCGCCACACGACATGTAACCGGGTCTGGGGGGCTCGGATATGTTTATACCCGCCCGGGCCGGGGCTGCGCCCCGGACCCCCGACCGCCCTGATTCGTCCGGCTGACGGCCGGCGGGGCGTGGGTAGGGCCCCGCCGCCCGGGGCTACGCCTTGCGGAGGCGGAAGGTGAGGGACAGGCCCTCGTCGGTGAACGGAGCGCCGTAGGTGTCGTCGGCCTCGCCCTGGGCGAAGTCGGTGGCGAGGACCTCGTCGGCGATCAGTGCGGCGTGCTCGTTCAGGGCGGCGATGACGGCCGGGTCGGTGGACGTCCAGCGCAGCGCGATCCGGTCGGCCACGTCGAGGCCGCTGTTCTTGCGGGCCTCCTGGATCAGCCGGATCGCGTCACGGGCGAGGCCCGCCTGCCGCAGCTCCTCGCTGATCTCCAGGTCCAGAGCGACCGTGGCACCCGAGTCGGACGCCACCGACCACCCCTCGCGCGGGGTCTCCGTGATGATGACCTCGTCCGCGGCCAGCGTCACCGTCTCGCCGTCGACCTCGACCGAGGCGGTGCCCTCACGCAGGGCGAGGGAGAGGGCCGCCGCGTCCGTCTCGGCGATCACCTTGGCGACCGCCTGGACGCCCTTGCCGAAGCGCTTGCCCAGCGCGCGGAAGTTCGCCTTGGCCGTGGTGTCGACCAGCGAGCCGCCCACCTCGGAGAGGGAGGCGAGGGAGGTGACGTTCAGCTCTTCGGTGATCTGTGCGTGCAGCTCCCCGTCGAGGGACTCGAAGCCGATCGCCCCGACCAGCGCGCGGGACAACGGCTGGCGCGTCTTGACGCCCGACTCCGCGCGCGTGGCGCGGCCCAGCTCCACGAGACGCCGGACGAGGACCATCTGCCTCGACAGCTCCGGGTCGATGGCGGACAGGTCCGCCTCCGGCCACGAGGACAGGTGTACGGACTCGGGGGCGCCCGGCGTCACGGGGACGATCAGGTCCTGCCAGACCCGCTCGGTGATGAACGGGGTCAGCGGGGCCATCAGCCGCGTGACCGTCTCCACGACCTCGTGCAGGGTCCGCAGCGCGGCCTTGTCGCCCTGCCAGAAGCGGCGGCGGGACCGGCGCACGTACCAGTTCGAGAGGTCGTCGACGAACGCGGAGAGGAGCTTTCCGGCGCGCTGGGTGTCGTACGCCTCCAGCGCCTGTGTGACCTGGTCGGTGAGCGCGTGCAGCTCGGAGAGCAGCCAGCGGTCGAGGACCGGACGGTCGGCCGGGGCGGGATCGGCCTCGGAGGGGGCCCAGTCGGAGGTGCGGGCGTACAGGGCCTGGAAGGCGACCGTGTTCCAGTAGGTCAGGAGCGTCTTGCGCACCACCTCCTGGATGGTGCCGTGGCCGACGCGGCGGGCCGCCCAGGGGGAGCCGCCGGCCGCCATGAACCAGCGCACCGCGTCCGCGCCGTGCTGATCCATCAGCGGGATCGGCTGCAGGATGTTGCCCAGGTGCTTGGACATCTTGCGGCCGTCCTCGGCGAGGATGTGGCCGAGGCACACCACGTTCTCGTACGAGGACTTGTCGAAGACCAGCGTGCCGACGGCCATCAGCGTGTAGAACCAGCCGCGGGTCTGGTCGATGGCCTCGGAGATGAACTGCGCCGGGTAGCGGCTCTCGAAGAGCTCCTTGTTCTTGTACGGGTAGCCCCACTGCGCGAACGGCATCGAACCCGAGTCGTACCAGGCGTCGATGACCTCCGGTACGCGCGTCGCCGTCCGCCCGCAGCCGTCCTGCGGGCACGCGAAGGTGACCTCGTCGATGAACGGGCGGTGCGGGTCCAGGTTCGACTGGTCGGTGCCCGTCAGCTCGGAGAGCTCGGCGCGGGAGCCGACACAGGTGAGATGGCCCTCCTCGCAGCGCCACAGCGGGAGCGGGGTGCCCCAGTAGCGGCTGCGGGACAGCGCCCAGTCGACGTTGTTGTTCAGCCAGTCGCCGAAGCGGCCGTGCTTGACGGAGTCCGGGAACCAGTTGGTCTTCTCGTTCTCCTGGAGGAGACGGTCCTTGATGGCGGTGGTGCGGATGTACCAGGACGGCTGCGCGTAGTAGAGGAGCGCGGTGTGACAGCGCCAGCAGTGCGGGTAGCTGTGCTCGTACGGGATGTGCTTGAAGAGCAGACCGCGCTGCTGGAGGTCCTCGGTGAGCTTTTCGTCCGCCTTCTTGAAGAAGACACCGCCGACGAGCGGGACGCTCTCCTCGAAGGTGCCGTTCGGGCGGACGGGGTTCACCACCGGCAGTCCGTACGCCCGGCAGACCTTGAGGTCGTCCTCGCCGAAGGCGGGGGACTGGTGGACCAGACCCGTACCGTCCTCGGTCGTCACGTACTCGGCGTTGACCACGTAGTGGGCCTCGGCGGGGAACTCGACCAGCTCGAACGGACGTTGATAGGTCCAGCGCTCCATCTCGGCGCCGGTGAAGGTCTCACCGATGGTCTCCCAGCCCTCGCCGAGCGCCTTCTCGACGAGCGGTGCGGCGACGACGAGCTTCTCCTCACCGTTCGTCGCGACGACGTAGGTGACCTCGGGGTGCGCGGCGACCGCGGTGTTGGAGACCAGCGTCCACGGGGTCGTCGTCCACACCAGGAGCGCGGCCTGGCCGGCCAGCGGACCGGAGGTGAGCGGGAAACGGACGTACACGGACGGGTCGACGACCGTCTCGTAGCCCTGCGCCAGCTCGTGGTCCGACAGACCCGTCTCGTCGCGCGGGCACCACGGGGCCACGCGGTAGTCCTGGACCAGCAGACCCTTGTTGAAGATCTCCTTGAGCGACCACCACACGGACTCCACGTACTCGGGGTCCATCGTGCGGTAGGCGTCGTCGAGGTCGACCCAGTAGCCCATGCGGTTCGTGAGCTCGGTGAACGCGTCGGTGTGACGGGTCACGGACTCGCGGCACTTGGCGTTGAACGCGGCGATGCCGTACGCCTCGATGTCCTGCTTGTCGGTGAAGCCGAGCTCCTTCTCCACCGCGAGCTCGACCGGGAGGCCGTGGCAGTCCCAGCCGGCCTTGCGGGCCACGTGATAGCCGCGCATGGTGCGGAAGCGCGGGAAGACGTCCTTGAAGACGCGCGCCTCGATGTGGTGGGCGCCCGGCATGCCGTTCGCGGTGGGCGGGCCCTCGTAGAACACCCATTCAGGGCGGCCCTCGGACTGCTCAAGGCTCTTGGCGAAGATCTTCTGCTCGCGCCAGAAGTCGAGCACGGCGTGCTCAAGGGCGGGCAGGTCGACCTGGGCGGGCACCTGGCGGTACGTCGGCGTTGTCATCAGCGAGCTTCCTCCGGCGGACTTTCTGCCTTCCGTCCGGAGGGACGAGAGCCTGAGCAGCCATCTCCTGGATGCTGCGGACGCCGTGCGCGGCGCGCTCCCGCGGTACCACCCTCCTTGGCTCCCCAGTGCGTGCTGTGCACCAGTGAGCCCCCTCATTGGGGTCGCGATGCCGGTTCTACCGGCCGCTGCTCGCTCGCTGCGGCTTTCTTCCGGCGGCTCCGGGGTGATCTTCGCGTCGCGCTCGCCCCCGGGCTTCCACCGTCCCCGGGTCGCTCTTGGCTGCGTACGCCGCTACTCGTCCCCATCCACGCTTCTCGCTGCGCCCAGTGTACGGCGCCGTGCGGACAGCGGCCGACCGGTTTTCCGGGGTACGCCGCCGGGGCCGCCCGGGGTGGTGCCGCGGCCTGCGCGGTGACCCGAACGGCGAGGTGCGGGCGTCCGGATCCTGGGACGCCGGACCTGGCGGATTACCCGGCGGGGAGCTGGGCACAACGCATGAAGGTTCGTCGCGCGGGACCCGCGGGGCGGACGAAACGTTGGTGGGCCCGGTTGCCGCGGGCCAGAAGTCGATTTATCGTCCCAGCACGATTTGCGCGCAAAATCACAATATGTGAAGGGGCCGCGGCCATGGTGGCGAAGAAGACCGCCGTACAGCAGTCGGCGTCCGGCAGATCCACGGGTCCGGCGGCCAAGGACGTGGGTGGGAAGAAGAGCGCGTCGGTGGCGTCGGTGGCGCACGCAGCGGCCAACCCGGTGAAGACCGCCACGAAGACCGTCACCAAGGCGGCCACGAAAGCCGCTGTCGGCAAGAAGGCGGCGGCCACCGGGAAAGCGGCTGCCGGTAAGGCCGCCGGAGTCGGGAAGACGGCCGCTCCGAAGACCACCACCGGCAAAGCGGCCGCTACGAAGGGAGCCACCAAGAAAACGGTCGCCAAGAAAACGGTGGCCAAGAAAGTGGTGGCCAAGGAAGCCGTGGCTCGGAAGGCGGTGGCCAAGAAGGCCGACGGGAAGAGCGTGGCCAGGAAGAGCACCGGCACGGCAAGGAAAAGCACCAGTACGGCGAAAAAGTCGGTCGCTTCCGCGGCCGAAGGCGCGGCCAAGGCCGCGAAGACGACGGGAGCCACGACGGTGGTTGCGAAGAAGACTCCTGGCACGGCCACGGCGGCGCAGAACCCCACCGCGGTTCCCAAGGCACGGATCGCCGCGGTGGAGCCCGGCGAGCTCGCGGTGCGCCCCGGCGAGGACCCCTGGACTCCGGAGGAGGTCGCGGAGGCGCGCACCGAACTCCAGTCCGAGGCGTTGCGGCTGAGTACCGAGATCTCGTCGTCCGAAGAGGCGATCGCGGGCCTGATGCGCGACTCCGGCGACGGCGCGGGCGACGATCAGGCGGACACCGGCACGAAGAACATCACACGCGAGCACGAGATGGCCCTGGCGGCCAACGCTCGCGAGATGCTGGAGCAGACCGAGCGAGCGCTGGAGCGGCTCGACGCGGGCACGTACGGGCTCTGCGAGAACTGCGGCAACCCCATCGGCAAGGCGCGGATGCAGGCCTTCCCGCGGGCGACCCTGTGCGTCGAGTGCAAGCAGAAGCAGGAACGCCGCTACTGAATGACGCGGGAGGGCTCCTGCGCACGTGGGCGCCGGGGGGTGTGCCGTACCCTCGTCCTCAGTCAGGCACCTAGGTCGAGGGACTCACTCACGTGGCAGAGGCGGAGCGCATCATCGGTACGCCGGATACCCCAGGAGCGGGCGGCGCCGAGCCGGAGCAGTCCGGCGTGGAAGGGGCCGGGGCCCCGGCCGAGGGGCCCAGGGGCAGGCGCAGGATCGCCGTCCTGTTCACCGTCGCCGCCCTGGCGTACGCCCTCGACCTGGTCAGCAAGCTGATCGTGGTCGCGAAGCTGGAGCACCACGCGCCGATCCAGATCATCGGGGACTGGCTGAGGCTCGAGGCGATCCGCAACGCGGGAGCGGCCTTCGGCTTCGGCGAGGCGTTCACGATCATCTTCACGGTGATCGCCGCGGCCGTGATCGTGGTGATCGCGCGGCTCGCGCGCAAGCTCTACAGCCTGCCCTGGGCGATCGCGCTCGGTCTGCTGCTGGGCGGTGCGCTCGGCAACCTGACCGACCGGATCTTCCGCTCGCCCGGGATCTTCGAGGGCGCGGTCGTGGACTTCATCGCGCCCAAGCACTTCGCGGTCTTCAACCTGGCCGACTCGGCGATCGTCTGCGGCGGCATCCTGATCGTGCTGCTGTCCTTCCGCGGGCTCGACCCGGACGGCACGGTCCACAAGGACTGATCCGTCCACAAGGACTGATCGGCCCGCACGGAGTGTCGTACGGGGGCGTCTGGAAGGACTCTGGAAGGACGTCTGGAGGCAGGTCCACGGGCACTGCTGTTCGGGCGATGGTCCGGCGGTGTCCGACCCGTCCGGCATACTCGACGGGTGAGCACCATTCCCGAGATCCGCAACCTGCCCGTGCCCGACGGCCTGGAGGGCGAGCGCGTCGACGCCGCCATCTCCCGCATGTTCGGCTTCTCCCGCACGAAGGCCGCCGAGCTCGCCGCGGCGGGGAAGGTCACGGTCGACGGCTCGGTGGTCGGAAAGTCCGAGCGGGTGCACGGCGGCGCCTGGCTTGAAGTGGAGATGCCGCAGGCTCCCGCCCCCGTGCAGATCGTCGCCGAGCCCGTCGAGGGCATGGAGATCGTGCACGACGACGACGACATCGTCGTGATCATCAAGCCGGTCGGTGTGGCCGCGCACCCGAGCCCCGGCTGGAGCGGTCCGACGGTGATCGGCGGCCTCGCGGCGGCCGGATACCGGATCTCGACCTCGGGTGCCGCCGAGCGGCAGGGCATCGTGCACCGGCTGGACGTCGGCACCTCCGGGCTGATGGTCGTGGCCAAGTCGGAGCGCGCGTACACCTCGCTGAAGCGGCAGTTCAAGGAACGCACGGTCGACAAGCGGTACAACGCGCTGGTCCAGGGGCACCCCGACCCGATGAGCGGCACCATCGACGCGCCCATCGGCCGGCACCCGAACCACGACTACAAGTGGGCGGTGACGGCCGAGGGCAAGCCGTCCGTCACGCACTACGACCTGATCGAGGCGTTCCGCGCGGCCAGCCTGCTCGACATCAAGCTGGAGACCGGCCGAACCCATCAGATCCGTGTCCACATGGCGGCCCACCGCCACCCCTGCGTGGGCGACCTGACCTACGGCGCGGACCCGACGATCGCCAAGCGGCTCGGTCTGACCCGGCAGTGGCTGCATGCGGTGCGGCTCGGCTTCGAGCACCCCGGGGACGGGCAGTGGGCGGAGTTCGAGAGCGACTACCCCGAGGACCTGCAGAAGGCGCTCGACAAGGTGCGTGAGGAGAGCTACGCGTGAGCGGCTCGGGCGGGGCGCGGGGCGGCTCCTACGCGGTGCGGGTGGCCGAGGACGCCGTGGACCGCGAGGCGTGCTTCGCGGTCCGCAAGGAGGTCTTCGTCGGCGAACAGGGCGTCCCTGAGGACATCGAGTACGACGCGTACGACGCCGGTGCCCTGCATGTGCTGGCGATCCGCGAGGACGGGGTGCCGCTGGGCACCGGGCGGCTCCTGTACGGCCCGGAGGCCGCCGCCAAGACCGGCGGCGACCTGACGGTCGGCTCGCTCGGCCGGCTCGCCGTGACGAAGGCGGCGCGCGGGCTCGGCGTCGGCGTGGCCCTCGTGGGGGCCATCGAGGACGCGGCACGCGCGCGTGGGCTCGCCGTGGTGGACCTGCACGCGCAGACGCAGGCGATGGGGTTCTACGAGCGGCTCGGGTACGTGGCGTACGGCGCGGGGTTCCTCGACGCCGGGATCGATCACCGGGCGATGCGCAAGGCTCTGTGAGACGGGGTTCGTCGCACGCGGGTTGCCGGAAGGGCATTGTCGTAGGCGCGTGGCACGCTTGAGGTCTGGCTCTTCCTTGATCGCCCAGACCTAGCCGGAGCGCTGACCGTGGATCAGTTGGCCCTGTTGTTCGTGCTGCTGCTCGGGGCCGTGGTGAGCGTCCCGGTGGGGGACCGGCTCAGGTTGCCGGCGCCCGTCCTGATGACGCTCCTCGGGATCGTGCTGGCCGTCCTGGACTTCGTGCCCAATGTGGACGTCCCGCCTGACCTGATCCTGCCCCTGCTGCTGCCTCCGCTGCTGTACGCCTCGGTGCGGCGCACCTCGTGGAGACAGTTCACCGCCAACAAACGGCCGATCTTCCTGCTCGCCGTGGCGCTGGTGTTCGTCACCACGGCGGCCGTGGCCTTCGTCGCGGGCGCCATCGTGCCGGGGCTGCCGATCGCCGCCGCCGTCGCCCTGGGCGCGCTGGTGGCGCCTCCCGACCCGGTCGCCGCGACGGCCGTCGCGGGACAGCTCGGGCTGCCCCGCCGACTGGTGTCGATCCTGGAGGGCGAGGGGCTCTTCAACGACGTGACGGCCATCGTGCTCTACCACGTCGCGATCGCCGCCGCGGTGAGCGGCACCTTCTCGCCGTGGCGGGCAGGGCTCGATCTCGTGCTGTCCGCCGTGGTCGCGGTCGCCGTCGGGCTGGCGCTGGGGTGGGCGGCGAACAAGCTGATGTCGCTGCTCGGTGACGCCACGTTGCAGATCGGGCTGACGCTGCTGGTGCCCTTCGCGTCGTACGTCCTGGCGGAGGAGTTGCACGGGTCCGGGGTGCTCGCCGTGCTCACCACCGCGATGTTCCTCGCGGAGTACGCCACCGATGCCGACGACGTCATGACACGGCTCGCCGGGTACACGTTCTGGGACGTGGTGGACACGCTCGTCACCGGGGTCGCGTTCGGGCTGATCGGTCTCGAGCTGCACAACGCGATCAGGACGGCGTCCGGGCGGTGGGGGGAGATGCTGGGATGGGCCGCCGCGGTCGTCGCCGTCGTGGTGCTCGTACGGCTGGCGTATCTGATGCCGGCGACGTGGCTGACGAAGCGGCTGCATGCGAAACGGGACTACGACGAGGAGATTCCGACCTCGTGGCGGGAGACCGTGATCATGTGGTGGTCGGGGATGCGCGGGGTCGCGTCCGTGGCCCTCGCGCTGGCCATTCCGCTGAAGATGGACGACGGGTCGCCGTTTCCCGACCGGGACGAGATCATCTTCATCGCGTTCGGGGTGATCATGGCGACGCTGGTGCTCCAGGGGCTCACGCTGCCGTGGCTGGTGCGCAGGCTCGGGGTGCGGGCCGACGAGGATGTCGAGAAGGCGTTCGAGAAGGAGTTGGCGGTTCGGGCCGCGAAGGCGGCGAAGCGGAGGCTCAAGGAGATCGAGGAGGTGGAGGAGCTGCCGGAGGAGTTGTCCGAGCAGCTGATCCGGCGGGCCTTCGACATCGGGACGCGGATCAGTCCGGACCTGGGGGACGAGGAGCGGCGGGAGGCGTATGAGCAGCGGACTCGACGGGTGAAGCGGTTGCGGCGGATTCAGGGGGAGATGTTGAGTGCGGCGCGGCATGAGGTGTTGTCGGCGCGGAGTGAGCCGGGGGCGGATCCGGAGATCGTGGACCGGGTGCTGCGGCACCTGGACGTTCGTAGCCTGCGGTGACGTTGCACTGGGCCTGGGCTGAGCCTGTTCTCCCGCCCGCGCACCGCCCGTTTCCACCCCGCTGACAAGTGACGGTCGCCTGTGGGGGTGATTCGCCGTCGGCGGCTGCGGGGGAGAGATAAATGGATACTCTGCGCGGCCTGCGGGCGGTGCGGGCGGTGCGGAGGGTGCGGGGGTGGGGCCCTGGGGTGGTCAGCCTCGGCCTGGGCCCGTTCGTGGGGGGTCGGGGGTGTGGGGGGTCGTGGAGGCGGCTATCGCGCCGTCGGTGTCGTCGCGGTCCGGGCGGTGGGGGCGGCCGTTGGGCCAGCCCAGGGGCAGGATCGCCTCGGCCGTGTTGACGCGGGGGAGGGCGTAGGGGTGTTCGTCGGTGAGCCAGCGGATCATGCGCTCGCGCACCGTGACCCGTACCGTCCAGATGTCGTCCGCGTCCTTCGCGGTCACCAGGGCGCGCACCTGCATGGTGTTGGGGGTGGAGTCGGTGACGGCGAGGCCGTAGTCGCGGCCGTCCCAGGCCGGGCACTCGCGCAGGATGTCACGGAGATGCTCGCGCATCGCCTCCACGGGCGCCGAGTGATCGACATGGAAGAAGACGATGCCGGTCATCTGGGCGGTGCCACGGGACCAGTTCTCGAAGGGCTTGGAAGTGAAGTACGAGACCGGCATCGTGATCCGGCGCTCGTCCCATGTGCGTACCGTCAGGAACGTCAGTGTGATCTCCTCGACGGTGCCCCACTCGCCGTCCACCACGACCGTGTCACCGAGGCGCACCATGTCGCCGAAGGCGATCTGCAGCCCGGCGAAGAGATTCGCCAGTGTGGACTGGGCGGCGACACCGGCGACGATGCCGAGGATGCCGGCCGAGGCCAGCAGCGAGGCACCGGCCGCGCGCATCGCGGGGAAGGTGAGCAGCATCGAGGCGACGGCCACCACGGTGACGATCGCGGACACCACCCGTTGGATCAGGGTCACTTGTGTGCGCACCCGGCGGACCCGCGCCGGGTCGCGGTGGGCGTTCGCATAGCGGGTGTAGGAGGTCTCGACGATCGCCGTCGCGATGCGGATCACGAGCCACGCGGCGGACCCGATGAGGATCAGGGTCAGGGTGCGGCCGACGCCGACCCGGTGTTCCACGAGCAGCTTCGCCTGGTCGTACGAGCCGCGCAGCAGGGCGGCGAACAACACGAGCTGGAAGGGGACCCGTGCGCGACGCAGAAGGCCCCACAGAGAGGTTTCCTGGTGCCGGGCGTCGGCCTTGCGCAGTACGCGGTCCACGGCCCACCCGATGAGCAGCGTGAGGACGACCGAGCCGCCGACGACGATCAGGGGACGCAGTACGTTCTCCATGCCTGAGACCGTAACCGGCTCGGGGCCGCTCTGAACATGTCGTCCTGGTCCCTGGGCCTCGATCCGGTGTTGTCGGTCCTGGCTGGCACCATGGGGCGCATGAACATCATGCTCTTTCACTCGACCTACGGGCCCCGGCCCGCGGTGCGCGCGGCGGCCGACCGGCTGCGTGCCGCGGGGCACGAGGTGTGGACCCCGGACCTCTTCGAGGGACGCACCTTCGAGACCGTGGAGGAGGGCATGGCCTTCAACGACGGGATCGGCAAGGAGGAGCTGCTCAGACGAGCCGTCCTGGCCGCCGCTCCCTACTCCGAGCGCGGCCTGGTGTACGCGGGATTCTCGCTCGGCGCCTCCATCGCGCAGACCCTGGCGCTCGGCGACGAGAAGGCCCGTGGGCTGCTGCTCCTGCACGGCACGTCGGACATCGCCGAGAGCGCGTCGGTGGACGAGCTGCCGGTCCAGCTGCACGTCGCGGAGCCCGACCCGTTCGAGACGGACGACTGGCTGAGCGCCTGGTACCTGCAGATGGGCAAAGCGGGCGCCGACGTGGAGATCTACCGGTACGCGGGCGCCGGGCACCTTTACACCGACCCCGACCTGCCCGACTACGACGAGGAGGCCGCCGAGGCCACCTGGCGGGTGGCGCTCGGCTTCCTCGACTCGCTGTAGCGGTCCGCCGCACCGGGGCGACAGGCTTCCGACAGACGGGCCCGGGCCATTTGTCGGATGACCCGGGCCTGCCTGTTCACCTTCGACCAGCTGCGACTACCGGCGTTGTGGAACGTCGGAGACCCTAGCCCGGGAAGCACTCCTTGGGCGGGTGCACCTGCGACGGGAAGTGACCGGACCACACCCAGGACGTCGGCTTGGAGTCGTAGATCCTGAACCACCGTTCCCCCGAGGGGGTCTTGGTGGTCGAGCACTGGATCCGCAGGGTCGTGCCCCGCGGCTCCGTGCGGTACCTCGTCGACGAGGAAGTGGGCTGGGCGTATATGGGAGAGCTCTCCGCCGTGGTCAGGTTGACGAACGCCGGTGCCGCTGCCGCCGTGGCTTCCTGCGCCTCGGCGGATGTGGCGGTGAGTCCGGCGAGGGCCAGGGCGGCGCCGAGCACTGCGGTCTTCGTCAGGACACTTTGGGGGGTGGCCATGTGACTCCAATCCTCATGGAACTGACGGATCGTCAGTGTGACGATCCGACAATGCGTGCGACGCTATCAAGATCCTCCTGGCCGCACCCGGAATTGTTTTCTATACCGGGTCGTAGGTGCGCTCGACCTTCTGCGTGCCGGTGCGCGTGCGGTACGAACGAGCCCAGGCCGAGGTCGCGTTGGCGTTCGTGCGGTCGGACAGGACGTAGTAGTCCATCTGCGCGCGGTCGGCGGTGATGTCCAGGACGCCGTATCCGTGGCGGTCGGTGTCGACCCAGTGGACGTGCCGGTTGGCGATCTGGATGAGCGGGGCGGCGACCGCGGAGACCGTGCCCTCGGGGACCTTCACGATGTCGTCGAGGTTGTCCGAGGTCACCGAGGTGATCACGAACTCGGTGGCGGCCGACGCGGACAGCGGGTATGTCCCGGCGTCCACCGGCACGTCGTTGGCCCAGGACATGTGGATGTCGCCGGTGAGGAACACCGTGTTGCCGATCGCGTTCGAGCGCAGATGGGCGAGGAGTTCACGGCGGTCGTCGGTGTAGCCGTCCCACTGGTCGGTGTTGACGCCGATGCCGTCCTGCGGCAGGTCCAGCAGCTTGGCGAGCGGCTTGAGCAGGTCGGCGGTGAGCGAGCCGATGACGAACGGCGCGATCATCACCGAGTTGCCGACCAGTCGCCAAGTGGTGTCGGACGCCTTCAACCCGGCCTTCAGCCAGTCGAGTTGTGCGCGCCCGGTGATCGTACGGTTCGGGTCGTCGACCGAACCGCTGCCCGTGGACGCCTGCTGGGAGCGGAAGGAGCGCAGGTCCAGCAGGGACAGGTCGGCGAGCTTGCCGAAGCGCAGCCGACGGTAGGTGGTGCCCTCGATCGCCGGGCGTACGGGCATCCACTCGAAGTAGGCCTGCTTCGCGGCGGCCTGACGTGCGGTCCAGGTTCCCTCGGCGCCCTCGGTGTGGTTGACCGCGCCGCCGGACCAGGCGTTGTCGGCGAACTCGTGGTCGTCCCAGATCGCGATGACCGGCGCCTTGAGGTGCAGGGCTTGCAGGTCCGGGTCGGTCTTGTACTTGCCGTGCCGGGTGCGGTAGTCGGCGAGCGTGATGATCTCGTTCAGAGGCGCATGCGGCCGTACGACCGTGCCGCGGGCCGCGTACTCGCCGGACTTGTACTCGTAGATGTAGTCCCCGAGGTGCAGCCAGGCGTCCAGGTCGTTGCGGTTCGCGAGATGGCGGTACGACGAGAAGTAGCCCGCCTCCCAGTTGGCGCAGGTGACGACGCCGAAGCGCAGGCCGGAGACGCTCGCGTCCGCCGCCGGCGCGGTGCGGGTGCGCGCCACCGGCGAGTCGGTGCCGCCGGCCGAGAACCGGAACCAGTAGTCGGTGGCAGGCCGTAGACCACGGATGTCGGCCTTCACGGTGTGGTCGGAGGCGGCGGTCGCGGTGAGGGAGCCCTTGGAGACGACGTTCGTCAACGCCTTGTCCGTGGCGACGATCCAGCTGACCTCGGTGTCCGGGCCGAGCCCCGAGCCGGGTATCGCCTCGGAGTCGGGCGTCACCCGGGTCCACAGCAGGACACCGTCGGGCAGCGGGTCGCCGGAGGCGACACCGTGCAGGAAGGCGGGAGTGTCCGTGGCGGCGCGGGCCGGGAGCGCGGCGGCGAGCGGGCCGGCCAGGACAGCGGTCGCCGCCGCGGCCTTGACGACCGTACGGCGGCGGGGCGAGGGAGAGTTGAGGCCCTGAGATGCCTCGGATGATCTGTATCGACTGGTCACGACCGAACAGGTTACTGATCGGTATGCGCGAGAGCGGGCGAACCTCGAAAGTTCGCCCGCTCTTCACGCGGAGGCCGGATTCCCCGTTGGCATCAGCCCTTGAGGGCCGCGTCCACCACCTTGTCGAAGTCGGCCACCGTCAGCAGCGGGGTGCCGCCGTTGAGCTGCTTGCCGTCCATGACGAAGCCCGGAGTGCCGGTCACGCCCTCCTTGTTGTCGTCGAAGGTCTTCGACATGGCCATCGCCCAGGCGTCGTAGGTGCCCTTCTTCACCGCGTTCTGGAACGCGGTGTTGCCCTTCAGCGCGGTAACGGTGTCGGCGACCTTGAGGAGGTAGGCGTCGTCCTTGAACTTGTCGGTCGTCTCGTCCGGGTGCCACTTCGTCGAGTACAGCGCGGTCTTGTACTCGAGGAACGCCTCGGGGCTGACGTTCAGCGCGGCGCCCAGGGCGCTCAGCGCGTTCTTGGAGCCCTGGCCGTTGTCCTTGTCGTCGATGAACGTGGCGCCGACGTACTGGAACTTGAACTTGCCGTCGTCGATGTCCTTCTTCACGGTCGAGCCGACGGTCTGCTCGAACTGGGCGCAGACCGGGCAGCGCGGGTCCTCGTAGACCTTGAGGGTCTTCTTGGCGGTGCTCTTGCCGATGACGACGGTGGTGCCCTTGGTGCCCGTGGTGTTGGCCGGGGCGACGACCTTGGCGTCCTTCAGGCCCGCCCAGTAGCTCGGCTTGTTGTTCTGCACGACCGCGTAGCCGACGCCGCCGGCTATCGCGAGGACGGCGACGATGGAGCCGGCCACGATGGCCTGGCGCTTGACCTTGTCGCGCTTGGCCTGGCGCTCGCGCTCGAGGCGCAGCTTCTCCCGGGCCGCCGTCTTCGCCGCCTGGCTGTTCCGCTTGCTCATGTTGGTGATCTCCATGGGGGACGCGTACACGTCGTACGCGGATACGTATGGGGGACTGCTGGTGCTCAAGGGCTTTCGCGCAGAAGCGATGGCTCAGGCGAAGGCGGCCGAGAGCGGCGGTCCACGCCGTCCCAGGGAGTGCACGAACAGGCGGGTGCGGGCGCCCGCGCTCCGGCGCGCGGGGCGCGGCAGCCGGCGTACCGGGGCGAGCCGTACGGTCACGGCGGCGACCGCGATCAGCAGGGGCCGGAAGGTGGCCGCGGCCACCGCGCGCAGCAGCTGGTCCAGGGCGCGGTCGCCGCGGCGCAGCCAGGCGGCCGCGAGCAGCCCCACGGCGACATGGGCGGCGAGCAGCAGCCAGGCGGCGGTCGGGTCGGTCTGCGCCAGCAGGGCGGCGGCACGGCCGCCGCTGCCGCCGGTCACATGGGCCAGCGGGGTGCCCACGCTGCCGCCGCACAGCACGTCGAATCCGACCGAGCGCAGCGGGCCCGCGACGGGGCCGCCCGCCCTGCCGTAACAGACGTGCTGGCCCGTGGTGAACACGGTGTCGGCGGTCAGCTCCAGCGGGATGAGCAGGGCGGCGATCCGGCCGAAGCCGCGCTCGCGGCCCGCCAGCGCGTACGCGATGACGAAGACGGCCGCGGCGATCGCCGCCACAGTGCCCAGCGGCAGCGGGACCCGGGACAGCAGCACGTGCGACGCGGTGGAGAGCGTCACGACGACAGCCGTGAACAATGCCGCGCGCACGGCTCTGAGCTGGGTCCCGGGTATGTCCATAGCGGAGCCGAGTGTCCCACGTGCTCCCGTAAGGGCCCCCTAAAGGGTTCCTATGTGTTACAGGAGCGTTGTGGCTCCGTCGTCCGGGGTGCCTACAGGCCCGGGATCCGGCCGTTGCGGAACAGGTCGACGAAGATCTGGTGGTCGGCACGCGCGCGTGCGCCGTAGCTGTGCGCGAAGTCCACCAGGAGGCCCGCGAAGCCGTCCTCGTCGGCGGCGATCGCCGCGTCGATGGCCCGCTCGGTGGAGAACGGGACCAGCTCCGAGTGGCCGCTCTCGTCGTCGGCCGCGGCGTGCATGGTGGCCGTGGCCCGGCCGAGGTCGGCGACGACCGAGGCGATCTCCTCCGGGTCGTCGATGTCGCCCCAGTCCAGGTCCACCGCGTACGGCGAGACCTCGGCGACCAGCTGGCCGGCGCCGTCCAGCTCGGTCCAGCCCAGCCACGGGTCGGCGTGCGCCTGCAGGGCGCGCTGGGAGATCACCGTGCGGTGGCCCTCGTGCTGGAAGTACTCGCGGATCGAGGAGTCCGTGATGTGCCGGGAGACGGCCGGGGTCTGGGCCTGCTTGATGTAGATCACGACATCGTTCTCCAGGGCGTCGCTGTTGCCCTCCAGAAGGATGTTGTACGAGGGCAGTCCGGCGGAGCCGATGCCGATGCCGCGGCGGCCGACGACGTCCTTCACCCGGTAGGAGTCCGGGCGGGCCAGGGAGGACTCGGGGAGCGTCTCCAGGTAGCCGTCGAAGGCCGCGAGCACCTTGTAGCGGGTGGCCGCGTCGAGCTCGATGGAGCCGCCGCCGGGCGCGAAACGGCGCTCGAAGTCGCGGATCTCGGTCATCGAGTCGAGCAGCCCGAAGCGGGTCAGCGAGCGGGCGTCACGCAGCGCGTCCAGGAGCGGGCCCTCGGCCGTGTCCAGGGTGAAGGGCGGCACCTCGTCGCTCTTGGCGCCGGTGGCCAGCGCGTGGATGCGCTCGCGGTAGGCGGCCGCGTACACCTTGACCAGCTCGGTGATCTGGTCGTCACTGAGCGCCTTCGCGTACCCGATGAGGGCCACGGAGGCGGCGAATCGCTTGAGGTCCCAGGTGAAGGGGCCGACGTACGCCTCGTCGAAGTCGTTCACGTTGAAGATCAGGCGGCCGTTGGCGTCCATGTACGTGCCGAAGTTCTCGGCGTGCAGGTCGCCGTGGATCCACACGCGGGAGGTGCGCTCGTCCAGGTAGGGTCCGCCGCGCCTCGGCCCGAACCCGATCTCCGCGGTGAGGTCGTGGTAGAAGAGGCCGGCCGTGCCCCGGTAGAACGCGAAGGCGGAGGCCGCCATCTTGCGGAACTTGACGCGGAACGCGGCCGGGTCGGCGGCCAGGAGCTCGCCGAAGGCGGTGTCGAAGACGGCGAGGATCTGCTCGCCGCGTTGCTCGGCGCTGAGCTGCGGGACCGACATCGCTGGGTGCCTCCTGGTGCAGGTGGTGCGTGACATGGGGGAAGGACGTGTCCGTCCGGCGGGACGGTTGCTTCCGTCCTGTCCCAACGGACGAAGGTACGCGGGAGTGCCCGCGCGCCGGGGACGAACGGTACGCGCGCGTGCCGCGCGCCCCGGATGAAGGTACGGGTGATCGGCCCGCCCGTCACCCGACCACCGCCCCTCATTGAGGCGCTTCGCGCCCAGTGTTCGTCTCCAGTGTCAGTGGCGCGTCATAGACTTCGACGCTGTCCCCCCAGACTGTCCGCAGCCTGTCGACGATTGTTCTCCTTGGAGGCCGAAGCCGTGTCAAAGCCGCCGTTCACGCACCTGCACGTCCATACCCAGTACTCGCTGCTGGACGGTGCCGCGCGGCTCAAGGACATGTTCGATGCCTGCAATGAGATGGGCATGACACACATCGCCATGAGTGACCATGGCAACCTCCACGGGGCGTACGACTTCTTCCACACGGCGAAGAAGGCGGGCGTCACGCCGATCATCGGCATCGAGGCGTACGTCGCCCCCGAGTCCCGGCGCAACAAGCGCAAGATCCAGTGGGGTCAGCCCCACCAGAAGCGCGACGACGTGTCCGGTTCGGGTGGTTACACGCACAAGACGATCTGGGCGGCGAACCGGACCGGCCTGCACAACCTCTTCAAGCTCTCCTCGGACGCGTACGCCGAGGGCTGGCTCCAGAAGTGGCCCCGCATGGACAAGGAGACCATCTCCCAGTGGTCCGAGGGGCTCATCGCCTCCACCGGCTGCCCCTCGGGCGAGCTCCAGACCCGCCTGCGCCTCGGCCAGTACGACGAGGCACTGAAGTCGGCCGCCGAGTACCAGGACATTTTCGGCAAGGACCGCTACTTCCTGGAGCTGATGGACCACGGCATCGAGATCGAGCGCCGGGTCCGCGACGGACTACTGGACATCGGCAGGAAGCTCGGCATCCCGCCCCTGGTGACGAACGACTCGCACTACACGTACGCGCACGAGGCGACCGCCCACGACGCCCTGCTGTGCATCCAGACCGGCAAGAACCTTTCCGACCCGGACCGCTTCCGCTTCGACGGCACCGGCTACTACCTGAAGTCCACGGACGAGATGTACGCCGTCGACTCCTCGGACGCCTGGCAGCAGGGCTGCGCCAACACCCTCCTGGTGGCCGAGCAGATCGACACCGCAGGCATGTTCGAGGCGAAGAACCTCATGCCGAAGTTCGACATCCCCGAGGGCTACACCGAGGTCACCTGGTTCCAGGAGGAGGTGCGCCTCGGCATGGAGCGCCGCTTCCCCGGCGGCGTCCCCGAGGACCGCCAGAAGCAGGCCGAGTACGAGATGGACGTCATCATCCAGATGGGGTTCCCGGGGTACTTCCTCGTCGTCGCCGACTTCATCATGTGGGCCAAGAAGCAGGGCATCGCCGTGGGCCCGGGCCGTGGCTCGGCGGCCGGTTCGATCGTCGCGTACGCCATGGGCATCACCGACCTCGACCCGATCCCGCACGGTCTGATCTTCGAGCGGTTCCTGAACCCCGAGCGCGTCTCCATGCCCGACGTCGACATCGACTTCGACGAGCGCAGGCGCGTCGAAGTGATCAGGTACGTGACCGAGAAATACGGCGCCGACAAGGTCGCCATGATCGGCACCTACGGAAAGATCAAGGCGAAGAACGCCATCAAGGACTCCGCGCGCGTCCTGGGCTACCCGTACGCCATGGGCGACCGCCTCACCAAGGCCATGCCCGCAGACGTGCTGGGCAAGGGCATCGACCTCAGCGGCATCACCGACTCCTCGCACCCGCGCTACAGCGAGGCCGGCGAGATCCGCTCGATGTACGAGAACGAGCCGGACGTGAAGAAGGTCATCGACACCGCCAAGGGCGTCGAAGGCCTGGTCCGGCAGATGGGCGTGCACGCCGCCGGCGTCATCATGTCCAGCGAGCCCATCGTCGACCACGCCCCGGTCTGGGTGCGGCACACCGACGGCGTGACCATCACGCAGTGGGACTACCCGCAGTGCGAGTCGCTCGGCCTGCTGAAGATGGACTTCCTCGGCCTGCGCAACCTGACGATCATGGACGACGCCGTCAAGATGGTGAAGTCCAACAAGGGCATCGACCTCGACCTGCTGGCCCTCCCGCTCGACGATCCGACGACCTTCGAACTGCTCCAGCGCGGCGAGACCCTCGGCGTCTTCCAGTTCGACGGCGGCCCCATGCGCTCGCTGCTGCGCCTGATGAAGCCCGACAACTTCGAAGACATCTCCGCCGTCTCTGCGCTCTACCGTCCCGGCCCGATGGGCATGGACTCGCACACGAACTACGCGCTCCGCAAGAACAAGCTGCAGGAGATCACGCCGATCCACAAGGAGCTCGAAGAGCCCCTCCAGGAGGTCCTGGCGGTCACCTACGGCCTGATCGTGTACCAGGAGCAGGTGCAGAAGGCCGCCCAGATCATCGCCGGGTACTCGCTCGGCGAGGCCGACATCCTCCGCCGCGTGATGGGCAAGAAGAAGCCCGACGAGCTGGCGAAGAATTTCACCATCTTCCAGGCCGGCGCCCAGAAGAACGGCTACAGCGACGAGGCGATCCAGGCCCTGTGGGACGTGCTGGTGCCCTTCGCCGGCTACGCCTTCAACAAGGCCCACTCGGCCGCCTACGGACTGGTCTCGTACTGGACCGCCTACCTGAAGGCGAACTACCCCGCCGAGTACATGGCGGGCCTGCTCACCTCGGTCAAGGACGACAAGGACAAGTCCGCGATCTATCTGAACGAGTGCCGGCGCATGGGCATCAAGGTGCTGCCGCCGAACGTGAACGAGTCGGAGCAGAACTTCGCCGCCCAGGGCGACGACGTGATCCTCTTCGGCCTCTCCGCCGTCCGCAACGTCGGCACGAACGTCGTCGAGTCGATCATCAAGAGCCGCAAGGCCAAGGGGAAGTACGCCTCCTTCCCGGACTACCTCGACAAGGTCGAGGCCGTCGCCTGCAACAAGCGCACCACGGAATCGCTGATCAAGGCGGGCGCGTTCGACACCATGGGGCACACCCGCAAGGGCCTCACCGCGCAGTTCGAGCCGATGATCGACAACGTGGTGCAGGTCAAGCGCAAGGAGGCCGAGGGCCAGTTCGACCTCTTCGGCGGCATGGGCGACGAGGACACCAGCGAGCCCGGCTTCGGACTCGACGTGGAGTTCACCACCGACGAGTGGGACAAGGCCTATCTGCTCGCCCAGGAGCGGGAGATGCTCGGTCTGTACGTCTCCGACCACCCGCTCTTCGGCCTGGAGCACGTGCTGTCCGACAAGGCCGACGCGGGCATCTCCCAGCTCACCGGAGGTGAGCACGCGGACGGCGCGGTCGTCACCATCGGCGGCATCATCTCGGGCCTCCAGCGCAAGATGACCAAGCAGGGCAACGCCTGGGCGATCGCCACGGTGGAGGACCTGGCCGGTTCCATCGAGTGCATGTTCTTCCCGGCGACGTACCAGCTGGTGTCGACCCAACTCGTCGAGGACGCGGTCGTCTTCGTCAAGGGACGCCTCGACAAGCGCGAGGACGTGCCACGGCTGGTCGCGATGGAGCTTCAGGTCCCCGACCTGTCGAACGCGGGCACCAACGCACCCGTGATCCTCACGATCCCGGCGCTGAAGGTCACCCCGCCGATGGTGAGCCGCCTCGGCGAGATCCTCAGCCACCACAAGGGCGAGAGCGAGGTGCGCATCAGGCTCCAGGGCCCGCGCAAGACCACCGTGCTGCGGCTCGACCGGCACCGGGTGAAGCCGGATCCGGCGCTGTTCGGTGACTTGAAGGTGCTGCTGGGCCCGTCCTGCCTCGCGGGCTGACGGGATCAGCTGACGGGATCAGATGATGTACGCGAGGGGCGCATCCGTTGTCGGATGCGCCCCTCGGTGTGTGCCTGGGCTTCAACAGCCCTTACGCATGGCCTCAGTTGTGGCCGAAGCGCTTCTGGTGCTTGCGGGCGACGTCCGCGGGGCTGCCCTGGGCCTGCGACATCGGCGTGTGAGCCTCCGTCGAGGACCGGTGCGCCTGCTCCTGCGCACGCTCGGCCTGCGAGGAGCGGTCCTGCTGGCCGCCCTGCTTGCGGTTCTTGTTCTTGGCCATGGTGATTGCCTCCTGTGGGGCCCTAGGGGTCAGGGCCGGATCCAGATTCACATAGCCTGACAAGCAGTGCATTTCGGAGAATTACCGTGCGTAATAAGGCCTGTCGGAGCGTTATCCCCCGATACGCCACGCCGAAGATCGAGTTCGGGCCGTTAACCTCCGCGCCGTCGGGCAGACTCGAAGGAAGCCCGAAGCGAATCTCCCGGAACCGGAAAGAGGGTGGACCGCGTGGACCGCTGCATCGTCCTGGTGGACGCCGGGTATCTGCTCGGGGCTGCCGCCAGTCTCCTCGCCGGGGAGCCTTCGCGATCCCGGATCACCGTCGATCACGCCGCCCTCATCCAGGGCCTGCGCGAGCGCGCCGAGTCCGACACGGAGCGGCCCCTGCTGCGCATCTACTGGTTCGACGGCGCCCCCGACCGCGTACCGCAACCGGAGCACCGCCGGCTGCGCGTGATGCCGCGGGTCACGGTGCGCCTCGGCGCGCTGACCCGCAGCGACGGGCGGTGGGCGCAGAAGGGCGTCGACGCCGCCATGCACGCCGAGCTGACCGAGCTGGCCCGCAACCGCGCCTGCTCCGACGTGGTCCTGGTGACCGGCGACGGGGACCTGCTGCCGGGCATGATGGCCGCCAAGGAGCACGGCGTCGCCGTACACCTGTGGGCCGTACAGGCCGCGGACGGCGACTACAACCAGTCCGAGGACCTGGTCGCCGAGGCCGACGAGCGCCGGGTGCTGGACCGGGCGTGGATCACCAAGGCCGTACGGGCCAAGGACCTCGGCGGGATCTGCGCGCCGCAGCCCGTGCCGCGCCCCGAGATCGCCGCGATCCTCTCCGCGCCGCTGCCCGACTCGTCGCTCGCCGGCGCGGCCGAGCGGCCCTCCGAGGCCGCGGAGCACAGCCCCGTCGCCGAGTCGCAGAACGGGGCCGAGGAGCGGGTTCCCGCCCCCAAGGGGGTGCCCACGCCGAAGGACCTGGCCGCACTGCGCGCACCGGGCGTCCAGGCCCCCCAGCACCCCGCCAGCGCGACGCTGCGGTGGTCGTCCGACAAGGGGTGGATCGAACGCCCCGGGGGTGCCACGGAGTCCACTGAGGCCGCCGCGCTGCCCACGCTCGCCCAGCTCACCTCCGCCGAGCAGCGATGGGCCGACCGCGAGGAGGACATCACCACGGTCGGCGGCGATCCCTACGAGGTGGGGCAGGTCTTCGCGCGCCGCTGGATGGAGCGGCTCACCGACCCGAGCCACCTGCAGAAGCTGTCCACGATGTACCCGCGGGTGCCGCACCGCGTGGACGGCGAGCTGCTGCGCTACGCCGCGCGCTTCGGGCTGCTCGCCCACAAGGACGACCAGATCGACGAGCACGACCGGTATGCGATCAGGGCGGGGTTCTGGCGGGAGATCGATGTGCGTACGGCGGCGGAGCATGCCCCTGCCGGGGAGTGAACCGGGGGAGCGGTTGAACCCCGGGTGTGTTCTTCCGGTACGGGTGGGTGGGAGCGCTTCTTCAGCGCGCCAGACCTTTGAGACCCGGGCCAGGACGGCTCGTGGACCGACTGAGGCGAGGGCCCCGGGCGCATAACGGGGCATCGGACCCCGTAGGCTCGTCCTTCGTGAGTACGCGCACGGCACAGGCAGTCCGGAACGGGCACAGGGGCGATGTCGTGTGCTCGGTGCGCGCGCTGACCAAGACCTACCCGGCGGTCCGTGGACGCCGTGGCAGCCCCGGTACGCCCGAGGTGCGGGCCACCGACGGGGTACGGCTGGACATCCGGCGCGGCGAGATCTTCGGACTGCTCGGGCCGAACGGCGCCGGGAAGTCGACCCTCGTACGCCAGCTGACCGGGCTCATGCGCCCCGACAGCGGCAGCGTCGAGATCCTCGGACACGACATCGTGCGTCACCCCGAACGGGCGGCGCGCATCCTCGCCTACCTCGGACAGGAGTCCACCGCCCTCGACGAGCTGACCGTGTCGCTGGCCGCGGAGACGACCGGGCGGCTGCGCGGGCTCGAACTGCGCGAGGCGCGGGCCGAGCGGGACGCCGTGCTCGACGAGCTGGGCCTCACCCCGATCGCCTCCCGCCCCCTGAAGAAGCTCTCCGGCGGGCAGCGGCGGCTGGCGTGCTTCGCCGCCGCGCTGGTCGGGCGGCGGCCGCTGCTCGTCCTCGACGAGCCGACCACCGGCATGGATCCCGTGGCCCGGCGGGCCGTGTGGTCCGCCGTCGACCGGCGCCGGGCCGAGCACGGCGCCACCGTGCTGCTGGTCACCCACAACGTCATCGAGGCCGAGACCGTGCTCGACCGGGTCGCCGTCCTCGACCGGGGCCGCGTCATCGCCTGCGATACGCCGGCCGGGCTGAAGGAGCGGGTCGCGGGTGAGGTGCGGGTCGAACTCGTCTGGCGCGAGAGCGCCCCGCTGGACGTGCCCGAGGTCGCCGCGCTGCGCGCCCGCGCCGTCGAGTCGGGCCGCCGCTGGACCCTGCGGCTCGCCCCGGAGGAGGCCCGCGCGGCCGTCGCCACGGTCACCGGAGGCGCCGCGTTCGCCGCGCTCGACGACTTCACACTGGCCACGCCGAGCCTGGAGGACGTGTACCTCGCGCTCGGCGGCAATGCGCAGGGGTTGGTGAAGGCGTGAGCGCGCGGGGTCTGGAATCCGTAGGGGAGTCTGTACGGACGGGGAGGGGCGTCGTGGGTGTGGGAGGCGGCGTGGGAATCGGCGTCGACTTTTACGTCGTAAACGTCGTAAACAGGGACAGGACGGCTGCCGGAGTGAAGAGGAGCAGCTCGACGTGAGTGTCGTACCCGCTGAGGTGCTGCCGGGCAGTGCGCTGTCCATGGCCGAGGACGCCGGTGACGCCGCCGAACTCGGGCCGAGGGCGCGGCTGTGGCCCTCCCTCGCCGCCATGTACCGGGCCCAGCTCTCCCGCGCGCGCGTGGCGCGGATTCCGCTGCTGTTCGTGGCCACGGTCCAGTCCGTCGGCATCATGGTCATGATGCGTGGCGTGGTGGACGGCGGGGGCGAGGCCCGGTCCATCGTGGCCGGGGCGTCGGTCCTGGTCGTCGCCTTCGTCGGGCTCAACCTGCTGGCGCAGTACTTCGGACAGCTGCGGGCCGGCGGCGGGCTCGACCACTACGCGACCCTGCCGGTGCCGCCGGCCGCCGTCGTGCTGGGCGTCGCCGGCGCGTACGCGTCCTTCACCGTGCCCGGGACCGTGGTCACCGCCGTCGTCGGCTGTGTCCTCTTCGGGCTGCCGATGGCGCATCTGTGGGTGCTCGTCGCGGTGATCCCGCTCGCCGGCGCCGCGCTCGCCGGGCTCGGGGCGGCGCTCGGACTGCTTGCGCCTCGGCCCGAACTCGCCACGCTGCTCGGACAGCTGGGGATGTCGGCGGCGCTGCTGCTCGGGGTGCTGCCGGCGGACCGGCTGCCCACGGTGGTGCAGTACGGCCGTGATCTGCTGCCCTCCACCTACGGCGTCGAGGCCTTCGCGCGGAGCTTCGGGGCGCACCCCGACTGGGCCTTCGTCGTCGGTGACCTCGCCGTCTGCGCGGGTGTGGGGGTGGCCTCGCTGGCGGTGGCGACCTGGGCGTACCGCCGGGCGGCCGTCCGGTGACGCGGCCGACAGCCGGGCCTGGCACGATGTCAGTGTGACCGCACCGCTGACTCCGCCTCCGCCGCCGCACCAACCGCCCTCCGACGACGCCCATGCCTGGCAGGCTCCGCCCGCCGGGGGCGGCGCGGGGACCGTCGGGTACGAACAGGACGGGCCCGGGATGAAGACCGAAGTGCGGGATGCCGCCGTCGTCACGGTGGCGGTGGCGCTCGCGGGAGTACTGCTCGGCGTGCTGTGGTGGTGGCTGGCGCCGCATGTGCCGCTGATCGCGGACGACAGCGCGGTGTATCTGAAGGACACCGAGGGTGAGCAGGCCATCGGGGTCGACGGGACGTTCACGTTGCTCGCGCTGGCGTTCGGTGCGGTCAGTGCGGTGGTGGTGTTTCTGGTGCGGCGGCGTGGGGGTGTGCCGCTCGTTGTCGCGCTGGCGGTGGGGGGTCTGCTCGGGTCGCTGCTCGCCTGGCGGATCGGGGTCTGGCTCGGGCCGACGCAGAACGTGGTCGCCCACGCCAAGCAAGTGGGCAAGGGGGTGACCTTCTCCGCGCCGTTGAAGCTCGGGGCGAAGGGGGCGTTGCTGGCGTGGTCCCTGGCGGGGCTGGTGGTTCATCTCGGCCTGACCGCGTTGTTCGGTCCCCGGGACCCGGATCCCTACGCGAGCCCGTACGGGGCTCCGACCCCACCGCAGCCGCCGACGGTCTGAACCGGGGGTAGGGGTGGCCTTTCCTCGCCCCCGCCGCCCCTACCCGTCCCATCCCCAGGGGGCTCCGCCCCCTCACCCCCGCCAGGGGCGCTGCGCCCCCTGGACCCCCGCATCGCCCGAAGGGCTCGTCCTCAAACGCCGGACGGGCTGAAGATGCCGGACGGACCGGAGACGCGGGGCGGAGCCCCGTCTCAGGGGCGCGGGGAACTGCGCGCTCAGCCCCCGCCGGGCGTCAGCCGACGGTCCTACCCCAGGGACCGGGCGCGTAGGTCATGGAGGTCGGTGGCCGTGGTTCGAGCGGCCCTTCTTCGTGCGCCACTTGCGTTTGCGGGTTCGTTTCGACATGCCTCTCGTGCTTAACGCAGGACGACGCATCCGTCGAGGGGTCACGCACGGGCGACCGGCGCGGACACCGCTTCCGTGAGGTGCGCCAAGTCGTCGGGGGAGACCTCCACCTCAAGGCCCCGGCGGCCGGCCGAGACGCAGATCGTGGCGTGCCGGAGGGCCGAGGCGTCCAGGACCGTGGGGAGCTTCTTGCGCTGGCCCAGGGGGGAGATGCCGCCGCGGACGTAGCCCGTGGTGCGTTCGGCGGCCGCCGGGTCGGCCATGGCGGCGCGCTTGCCGCCCACCGCCGTGGCCAGGGCCTTCAGGTCCAGGGAGCCCGCGACGGGGACCACGGCGACCACGAGGGAGCCGTCCACGTCCGCGACCAGGGTCTTGAAGACGCGGTCGGGGGAGACGCCCATCGCCTCGGCGGCCTCCTCGCCGTAGGACGGGTGCGCGGGGTCGTGCTCGTAGGCGTGGACCGTGTACGCGACGCCCGCCGCCGTCAGGGCCACCGTCGCGGGCGTGCCCCCGGACTGCTGCTGCTTCTTCGACTTCTTCGCCAAGGTGTCGATGCCTTACATCAATGACGTCGAGTGCGTCAGTTGAGACTTGTCGGGTTGCGCGTCAGTTCCGACGCCGGCAACGACGGCAGATTACGGATGATGGCGGTCTCGGCGCGCAGGAGTTTCAGCTCTTCGTGGAGGCGGGTGGCCGTGTCGGGAGCCTGGAGCAGCTTCTGCTTGGCCGGGATGTCGAGCATCACGGCGGCCGCCACCAGGTAGGAGACCACCGCCGGGTCGTCCGGCAGGTCCGCGCCGGTGGACAGTGAGCGTTCGCGGGCGCCCGCCAGCCGCTTCTGGTACTGGCGGAAGGCCCGCAGGACGCCCTCGGCGAGTGCGCCGGCCTCCTCGCCGGGTTCCTCCGGAAGTTCCTCCAGCTCGGCCGTCAGGAACGGGCCGGTGGCGTCCACGGACAGGAGCCGTACCCGCGTGGTGCCGGTGGCCAGTACCTCGAAACTGCCGTCGGCGCGCTCCCGGATGGTGGCCGCGTCCGCGACGCAGCCCATCTCGTGGAAGGCCTTGAGCGGGTCGTCCCCGAACCCGGCCGTGGGACCGCGCTGCGGCAGCGCCGTCTGGTCCGGCATGCCGGGTGCGGAGGGCGCGACCTCGTGGCCGTCGCGGATGGCGACGACGGCGAACCGGCGCGGTTCGTCCTCGGGGGTCTTCAGCAGTTCGCGCATCATGGCGCGATAGCGCTCCTCGAAAATGTTCAGGGGAAGCACGAGACCCGGGAAAAGTACCGAGTTCAGGGGGAAGAGCGGGAGCCGGACGGTGGTCACGACGCGAAAGCCTAATGGTCGCCGGAGCGGGCACGTCCGCCGTGCTCACTCCGTGGATGGAGGGGGATGTTCGAGGCGACCTCCAGGCGGACTCCGTCGCGCAGCTCCAGGAACTGGCCCAGCGGGTCGTCGGAGACCCGGTCCCAGGGGAACGAGGTCGCGTACGGGCCGATCAGACGGAGCTGGTCCAGGGCGTCCTGCCAGCGCTCCAGCCTGATCAGGACGTAGGTGAGGAGGTTGCGTACCTCCGCGGGCCACGGGTCGGCGGGCGCGTATGCCGCCGAGACCGCGATCGCGAGGTCGGCCGCCTCGTCGAGCCGCTCACGCGGGATGACGGCCCGGCCGCCCTCGGTCAGATAGGCGAAGGCCGCCCGCACCGGAAGCGCCTGTACGAGTGAGCCGGGCAGCGCGTCCTGCGCGGCCCGCTCGGCGAAGTCGAAGCACTCGCGGTGCGAGCCGTACCAGGCGGCCGACAGGTACTTCAGGGCGGCCACATGGCAGCCGTAGTGGTGCGGGGAGCGGCGTACGGCCTCGCCCCACAGCTTCTCGAACTCGGTGTGTCCGGCATTGGTGCCACGGGCGTGGTCGAGCGCGATCCGCCAGGGCACCGGGTCGCGCGGGTCGCCCTCGGCGGCGGCGGCGATCAGCGGGCCGACCTCGCGCAGCAGCTCGGAGCGGGCGGGCGACTCCCACCAGCGGCGCACTGAGAGCTCGGCCTTGACCAGGAGCGCGTCCGGGTCGTGCGGGGACCCGCTCTGCCAGGTCTGGAGCCATTCGTCGCGGGTGCACGCGAAGGCGGCGAGGCGTCTCGCGTAGCGGTCGCGGTTCTCCCACTCGGCGGCCTCGCGGGTGGTGGCGAGCAGTTTGGCCGCGATGTCGTACTCACCGCGGGCCGCCGCGACGAGGGCCGGGGCGAGCCGTTCGTCCGGGGCGTCCAGCAGTACCTCGTCGTCGGCGGGCAGTCCGGCGGCGAGGCGCGAAGTGTTCTTGACCATCCGGGCCGTACGGATGAACGCGCGCAGCAGTGCCATGGTGTCGACCATTGAAAGCCGCAGGTCGGAGCTGTACCAGAGGGTGTGCGGTGACACTTTCGTAACCCTCGTTTGGTTGTATGTCAGTTGGTCAAGGATAGGTAAAAAGTGACTGTTGTTCTACTATTGAACACCTGTCAACAGTATGGCCGGATGCTGTCCCACGGGGCCCCTCAGCTGCGGCGCAGCAGCCGCGTCGCCCCCGCCGCCACCGTCGTCGCCAGGATCCAGCCCAGGAGGATCACCACCGCGGCCAGCCACTGCCAGCCGCCGCGCAGCTGCCAGACGTCCACCTGGCCGAGGTCGATCACCGGCAGCAGCAGGTCGAGGGCGAACAGCGCGGCGTTCCACGGCGGATGCCCGCCGTTCACCGGGGTGCGGGTCGCGTGCGAGAAGGCGATCGAGGAGGCTGCCCACAGCACCGCCATCCACAGGGCCGCCCGGCCGGGCCGGTACCCGTAGGCGACCGTCCAGTCCTGCGCGTACCCCCACAGCTTGGCCGCGAGCGGCAGGGTCTCGCGGCGGCGGCGCTGCTTGGCGAGCAGCACCTCGCGCGCGTCCTCGTCCTCGCCGGAGTCGCGCAGCACGGTGGCCAGCCGCTCGTACGGCTCCGGGCTGTACTCGGCGGTCGCCGCCGCCACCCACTCCAGGCGCCGGGTCAGCGGGAAGGCGCCCTGCGGTACGAGGTTCTCGTAGCTGAAGCCGCCCATGTGGAGGTTGCCGGGGCCCGGCCAGCTGTCCGCCAGGTCGACGAGATTGACGATCCGCGCGCCCGACAGGACCACCTTGCCCCGCTCGGGGCGCTCCCCGAGGAAGCGCAGCTCGGGCGTCTGCACCCGCAGCAGGGACAGCTCCTGGTCGTCGTCGAAGGTGAAACGGGCCCGCTCGAGATCGAGGGCGTCCCCGAACCGTCCGTCGTCGAGGCGGATCCCGCCCTGGCACTCGAAGCGCTGCACCAGCGTCCCGCGCGCCGGGGTGGTGCCGCTGGTCAGCAGGGGATTGCCGAGGCCCGCGGGGGTCATGTAGAGCGTGCGGTTGACGGTCAGCTGCGGAGCGTTCAGAGCCAGCCGCGAGTACGGGTTGTTCAGCTTGCTGCCGCGCAGGCTGAGCGAGACGCCGACGGTGGCGCCGCGCAGGCTCAGCTCGCCGTGCGACTCCAGCATCTCGGCCTGCAGGTCCTGTCCCACGGTCATACCGTCGCCGGTGAGCGAGCGGCCGCGCCGGTCCCGGTAGACCACGGCCTGGTTGAGCAGCAGATCCGTACCGATGTGCGCGTCGGTCAGCCGCACCCCGTTGTGGAAACGGCAGCGGGGCAGATGCAGATCCCCCTCGGTGTGGACCCGGGCCGCCTCCAGGCGCGGCACCGAGCAGTTGACCAGGCGCACGGTCGTGAAGTGCGCCTCCGGCAGCAGGATCTCCTTCTCGAACCGGCAGCCCTTCAGCTCCACGTACGGCACCACCGTGCCGCCCGCGAGGTCGAGGACGTCCGTGATCTGCACGCCGGTCAGCTTCAGGGAAGCGACCCGGCCCTGGAGGGCGGGCGGCCCGTCGAGCAGCAGCCACGCCACGATCCGGGCCCGGACACTGCGCTCGGGCCCCCAGGGATGGCCGCCGTGCGGATCGTCCACGGTCATGTCCCCGCCGCGCAGGTCGTACACGGTGCCGTTGCGGAAGGCCTGCCACATCCCGGCCTCGGCGGCGGTCAACTCGTCCGGCAGGTCCCCACTGCGGAGGCCGGCACCCTCGGTCACGTCACGTCCCTCCCTCCCCAGCTACTCGCGGGTTTCGTACAGCCGTTCATGCCCGCTGTGTGACGGGTCGAACGCTACTGGTGACGGAGATCTCCAGGGGGAGCCTGGGACGGCTTGTATCAGCCATTGATACAGGCGTCCGGCGTCTTATCGCCGTCTGAGAGAATTGGGACCGTGCTGCAATCTCTTCGTATGGCCCGAATCGATCTGCGCGGCGACGCCCTCCCCGAGGGCTCCGCCCTGCGCGACCTGCTGCCCCGAGCCGACTTCGACGTACAGGCCGCCCTGGAGAAGGTGCGTCCGATCTGCGAGGCCGTGCATCATCGTGGGGACGCGGCGCTCATCGACTACGCGGAGAAATTCGACGGGGTGCGGCTGGCATCCGTACGGGTTCCGGCCCAGGCGCTCACCGACGCGCTGGAGCAGCTCGACCCGGCCGTGCGCGCGGCCCTGGAGGAGTCCGTCCGCCGCGCCCGCCTGGTCCACCGCGAGCAGCGCCGCACCGCGCACACCACCCAGGTCGTGCCGGGTGGCTCGGTCACCGAGAAGTGGGTGCCGGTCGAGCGCGTCGGCCTGTACGCGCCCGGTGGACGTTCGGTCTACCCCTCGTCGGTGATCATGAACGCGGTTCCGGCGCAGGAGGCCGGAGTCGCCTCCATGGCGCTCGCCTCCCCGCCGCAGAAGCCCCGTTTCGAGAATGATCCAGCCGGGGGTCTCCCGCACCCCACGATCCTCGCCGCCTGCGCCCTCCTCGGCATCGACGAGGTGTACGCGGTCGGCGGTGCCCAGGCCGTCGCGATGTTCGCGCACGGAACCGAGTCCTGCGCCCCGGCCAACATGGTCACCGGGCCCGGCAACATCTGGGTCGCCGCCGCCAAGCGCTACTTCACGGGCAAGATCGGCATCGACACCGAGGCCGGTCCCACCGAGATCGCGATCCTCGCGGACGAGACCGCCGACCCGGTGCACGTGGCCTCCGACCTGATCAGCCAGGCCGAGCACGACCCGCTCGCCGCCGCCGTCCTCGTCACGGACTCCGTCGAGCTGGCGGAGGCGGTCGAGAAGGAGCTGGAGGCGCAGGTCGCGGCCACCAAGCACATCGAGGACCGGATCGTCCCCGCGCTGCGCGGCAGGCAGTCCGCGATCGTCCTCGTCGACGGCGTGGACGAGGGCCTGCGGGTCGTCGACGCGTACGGCGCCGAGCACCTGGAGATCCAGACGGCGGACGCTGCCGCCGTCGCGGACCGGGTGAAGAACGCGGGCGCGATCTTCGTGGGCGCCTGGGCGCCGGTGTCGCTCGGCGACTACTGCGCGGGCTCCAACCACGTGCTGCCCACCGGCGGCTGCGCCTGCCACTCCTCGGGGCTGAGCGTCCAGTCCTTCCTGCGCGGGATCCACATCGTGGACTACACGCGCGACGCCCTCGCCGAGGTGGCGCACCACGTGGTGACGCTCGCGGAGGCGGAGGACCTGCCGGCCCACGGGGCGGCGATCAAGGCTCGTTTCGGGTGGAAGGTTCCAGAGAGCAAGTGACCGGTATCGACGATCTTCCCGTACGGGACGAGCTGCGCGGCAAGTCCCCCTACGGCGCGCCCCAACTCGACGTGCCCGTACGGCTGAACACCAACGAGAACCCGTACCCGCTGCCCGAACCGCTCGTCGAGCGGATCGCCGAGCGGGTCCGCGAGGCCGCCCGCAACCTCAACCGCTACCCCGACCGCGACGCGGTGGAGCTCCGTACCGAGCTGGCCAAGTACCTGACGAGGACCGGCGGGCACCGGGTCGGCGTCGAGAACGTCTGGGCGGCCAACGGCTCGAACGAGGTCATCCAGCAGCTGCTGCAGACCTTCGGCGGCCCCGGCCGTACGGCGATCGGCTTCGAACCCTCGTACTCGATGCACGCGCTCATCGCGCGCGGCACCGGCACGGCCTGGATCTCGGGCCCCCGCGACGAGGACTTCACGATCGACCTGGCGGCCGCCACACGCGCCATCGCCGAGAACCGCCCGGACGTCGTCTTCATCACCACCCCCAACAACCCCACGGGCAACGCGGTGCCGCGTGAGACGGTCCTCGCGCTGTACGAGGCGGCGCAGGCCGCCAGGCCGTCCATGGTCGTGGTCGACGAGGCGTACATCGAGTTCAGCCACGGCGACTCGCTGCTGCCGCTGATCGAAGGCCGGCCGAATCTCGTCGTGTCGCGGACGATGTCGAAGGCGTTCGGCGCGGCCGGACTGCGCCTCGGCTATCTCGCCGCGCACCCCGCGGTCGTCGACGCGGTCCAGCTCGTACGGCTGCCCTACCACCTGTCGGCCGTCGCGCAGGCCACCGCCCTGGCCGCCCTGGAGCACACCGACACGCTGCTCGGGTACGTCGAGCAGCTGAAGGCCGAGCGGGACCGTCTGGTCGCCGAATTGCGTGCGATCGGGTACGAGGTGACCGAGTCCGACGCGAACTTCGTCCAGTTCGGGCGATTCGACGGCGAGGGTGGCTCCCACGAGGCCTGGCAGAAGATCCTCGACCGGGGCGTCCTGGTCCGGGACAACGGCGTACCGGGATGGCTGCGGGTCTCCGCCGGCACCCCGGCCGAAAACGACGCGTTCCTGGACGCGGTCCGTGAGTTGAAGAAGGAGCAGAGCGCATGAGCCGCGTCGGAAGAGTGGAGCGGACGACCAAGGAGACGTCGGTCCTCGTCGAGATCGATCTCGACGGGTCCGGCAAGGTCGAGGTGTCGACGGGCGTCGGCTTCTACGACCACATGCTCGACCAGCTCGGCCGGCACGGTCTGTTCGACCTGACCGTGAAGACCGAGGGCGACCTGCACATCGACTCGCACCACACCATCGAGGACACCGCCCTCGCGCTCGGCGCCGCCTTCAAGCAGGCACTCGGCGACAAGGTGGGCATCTACCGCTTCGGCAACTGCACGGTCCCGCTGGACGAGTCCCTCGCCCAGGTGACCGTCGACCTGTCGGGCCGCCCGTACCTCGTGCACACCGAGCCCGAGAACATGGCGCCGATGATCGGCGAGTACGACACGACGATGACCCGGCACATCCTGGAGTCCTTCGTCGCCCAGGCCCAGATCGCACTGCACGTGCACGTGCCCTACGGGCGCAACGCGCACCACATCGTGGAGTGCCAGTTCAAGGCGCTCGCCCGGGCGCTGCGGTACGCCTCCGAGCGCGACCCGCGCGCCGCCGGCATCCTCCCCTCCACGAAGGGCGCGCTGTAAAGCCATGACAGGCCTCAACACCATCCTCATCGTCGTCGGACTCTTCCTCCTGGGCGGCGTCTACTCCTTCGTCAAGCAGAAGATGCCCGCGAGCCTCATCGTGCTGCTCTCCATCGGCGCCGCGATGTGTCTGATCGCGGGCGTCATGAGGCTGGAGGTGTGGAATTGACCGCTCCTAAGAAGGTCGTCGTTTTCGACTACGGCTTCGGGAACGTGCGTTCCGCCGAGCGTGCCCTCGCGCGCGCGGGCGCCGAGGTCGAGATAACGCGTGACTTCGACAAGGCCATGAACGCGGACGGGCTGCTGGTGCCCGGCGTCGGCGCCTTCGCCGCCTGCATGAAGGGTCTCAAGGACGCCCGCGGCGACTGGATCATCGGCCGCCGTCTGTCCGGCGGCCGCCCGGTGATGGGCATCTGCGTCGGTATGCAGATCCTCTTCGCGCGCGGCATCGAGCACGGCGTGGAGACCGAGGGCCTCGACGAGTGGCCCGGCACGGTCGAGCCGCTCCAGGCCGACATCGTGCCCCACATGGGCTGGAACACGGTCGACGCCCCGGCCGGCTCCCGGCTCTTCACGGGGCTCGACCCCGAGGCGCGCTTCTACTTCGTGCACTCCTACGCCGTCCACGACTGGTCCCTGGAAGTGGGCAACCCGGCGCTGCGCGCACCCCTGGTGACCTGGTCGACGCACGGCAAGCCCTTCGTGGCGGCCGTCGAGAACGGCCCCCTGTGGGCCACGCAGTTCCACCCCGAGAAGTCCGGCGACGCCGGAGCCCAGCTCCTCACCAACTGGATCGGAACACTGTGAGCAAGCTCGAACTCCTCCCCGCCGTCGACGTCCGCGACGGCCAGGCCGTCCGGCTCGTGCACGGCGAGTCCGGGACGGAAACTTCTTACGGCTCCCCTCTTGAGGCCGCCCTCGCCTGGCAGAGCTCGGGCGCCGAGTGGCTGCACCTCGTCGACCTGGACGCCGCGTTCGGCACCGGCGACAACCGCAAGCTGATCGCCGAGGTCGCCGGCGCCATGGACATCAAGGTCGAGCTGTCCGGCGGCATCCGCGACGACGACACGCTCGCCGCAGCCCTCGCCACCGGCTGCACCCGGGTCAACCTCGGCACCGCCGCCCTGGAGACCCCCGAGTGGGTCGCCAAGGTCATCGCCGAGCACGGCGACAAGATCGCGGTCGGTCTCGACGTACGCGGCACGACGCTGCGCGGCCGCGGCTGGACCCGCGACGGCGGCGACCTCTACGAGACGCTGGAGCGCCTCAACGCCGAGGGCTGCGCGCGCTATGTCGTCACGGACATCGCCAAGGACGGCACGCTGCAGGGCCCGAACCTGGAGCTGCTGCGCACTGTGTGCGCCGCGACGGACCGCCCGGTCGTCGCGTCGGGCGGGGTCTCCTCCCTGGACGACCTGCGCGCCATCGCCGAGCTCGTGCCGCTGGGCGTCGAGGGTTCCATCGTCGGCAAGGCCCTCTACGCCAAGGCGTTCACCCTGGAAGAGGCCCTGGAGGCGGTAGCCAAGTGAGCGACGTACGACGTGTCACGACCGGCGCACCCTGGGAGGACGCCTTCGGCTACTCCCGCGCGGTGGAGCTGCCGAACGGCCTGGTGCTGGTCTCCGGCTGCACCTCCGTGATCGACGGAGCGATCGTCGACGGCGACCCGTACGAGCAGGCGGTCAACTCCTTCAACGTCGCGCTCGCCGCGTTGTGGGAGCTCGGCCTCGGCCGTGACGACGTCGTCCGTACGCGCATGTACATCACCCACGCCCGGGACGTGGAGGAGGTCGGACGCGCCCACAAGGAGCTGTTCGACACCGTCCGCCCCGCCGCGTCCATGATCATCGTCTCCGGCTTCGTGGACTCGCGACTGGTCGTCGAGGTCGAGGTGGAGGCGTTCCGCTCCGGCGGAGAAGACGGAGTGTCCGCAGCATGACCCTTGCCGTACGAGTCATCCCCTGCCTGGACGTGGACAACGGCCGGGTCGTCAAGGGGGTCAACTTCCAGAACCTGCGCGACGCGGGTGACCCCGTCGAGATGGCCAAGGTGTACGACGCCGAGGGCGCCGACGAGCTGACGTTCCTGGACATCACCGCGTCCTCGGGCAACCGCGAGACCACCTACGACGTGGTGCGCCGTACGGCCGAGCAGGTCTTCATCCCGCTCACCGTGGGCGGCGGTGTACGCACCGCCGAGGACGTCGACAAGCTGCTGCGGGCGGGTGCCGACAAGGTCGGGGTCAACACGGCGGCGATCGCGCGGCCCGAACTCATCCGGGAGATCGCGGAGCGGTTCGGGCGGCAGGTGCTGGTGCTGTCGGTGGACGCACGGCGCACTCCCGGGGGGACCTTCGAGGTCACCACCCACGGCGGGCGCAAGGGCACCGGCATCGACGCGATCGAGTGGGCACACCAGGCCGCCGAGCTGGGCGCGGGCGAGATCCTGCTCAACTCGATGGACGCGGACGGCACGAAGGACGGCTACGACATCGAGATGATCGAGGCCGTCCGCAGGCACGTCACCGTGCCGCTCATCGCCAGCGGCGGCGCGGGCCGGCTCGCCGACTTCCCGCCGGCCATCGCCGCGGGCGCCGACGCGGTGCTCGCCGCGTCCGTCTTCCACTTCGGGGATCTGCGGATCGGCCAGGTGAAGGAGGCGCTGCACGGGGCGGGGCACCCCGTTCGCTGACGCGTGGCGGTGCTGCAGGCAGTGTGCTGAGCCCCGGTCACTGGGTGGCCGGGGCTCACTTGTGGGCAGATGCAAAAGATAAGTTGCGCAAAATATGTTGTGCAATTTTTCTTTCGTATCTACGGTCGGGGGCATGGCAAGCAAGGAGAACCGCCGGATCACGGACATGGGCACGCTCAAGGCGCTGGCCCACCCGTTGCGGATGAAGCTCTACCGGGGGCTCATCGTGGCCCGGGTCGCCACCGCCTCCCAGCTGGCGGAACAGGTCGACGAGGCCGTCTCACTGGTCAGCTACCACCTGCGCAAGCTGGCCGAGCACGGCGTGATCGAGGAGGCGCCGGCACAGAGCGCCGACGGCCGGGAGCGCTGGTGGCAGCCCGCCTCGGACGGGGTCAGCATCCGCGACGAGGACTTCCGCGGCGCGCCCGAGAAGGCCGCTGTGTACACCGCGGCCAGTCGGCTCTTCTCCGAGCAGCGCACCGACCTTTACCGCCGGTACCTCGACGAACGCGCTCACTGGACGCCCGAGTGGAACCGCGCCGCAGAGTCCTCCGAGTCCGCGATGCGGCTGACGGCCGGTGAGCTTGCCGAGCTGGTCGCGGACATGCAGGCCCTGTTCAAGGCCTACACGGAGCGGGGCCGGGCCGCCGAGGAGGCCGGTGAGACCGAAGGCCGCGAGAACGTCGCGGTGCACACGTACGCCTTCCCGTTCCGCGTCTGAGACGCAACTCGGCCGCGTCTGAGCCGGGTCTGATCCGCGTCTGAGCCGGGTCTGAGCCGGGTCTGAGAGGACACACTCCATGAGCGTCACCGCGCTGCGGTCGGGCGTGGCCGGCGAACGGCCCGCCCACCGTGACTCCAACGTGCTGCGCTGGCTAGGCGCGTACGCCTCGTCGGCGATCGGCGACAACGTCTACTACATCGCCCTGTCCTGGGCCGCCGTCCAGGCCGGGACGCCCGCGCAGGCCGGGCTCGTGTCGGCCGCCAGTGCCGTGCCCCGCGCCCTGCTGATGCTCGGTGGGGGAGTGGTCGCCGACCGGTTCGGGCCGCGTCGCGTGGTCGTCGGCAGCAGCGCGGTGCGCTGTGCCCTCGTCCTGACCGCCGCAGGGCTGCTCCTGGCGACCAGTCCCGGCCTCTGGGCGCTGGGTGCGGTGGCCGTGCTCTTCGGGGTCGTGGACGCGGTCTTCCTGCCCGCCGCGGGCGCTCTCCCCGCCCTGCTCGCCCCTCGGAGCCAGCTCGCCCGGGTCCAGGGCCTGCGGGGCCTCGCGACCCGGCTCGCCACCGTCCTCGGCGGTCCGCTCGGCGGCCTGGGCGTGGCCCTCGGCGGTACCGCCGGAGCGTTCGCACTGGCCGCGCTGCTGATCGGGGTGTCCCTGCCGATGCTGCTGACCATACGGGTCGGGCAGTTGCCCGTGGACGACGAGAAGGCGCGCGGAGCGGTCATGGCCGAACTCCGGGACGGGCTCCGGCGCATCCGCCGACACCCGGTGCTCCGCCCTTTGGTGCTCGCCATCGCCCTCTCCGACCTGGGGTTCGTCGGACCGATGAACCTCGGCCTGACCCTGCTCTCGCAGCAGCGCGGGTGGGGGTCGTCCGGAATGGGCTGGGTGCTCGCCGGGTTCGGGACCGGCGCCGGCGCCGCGTCCCTGCTGCTCGCCCTGCGGGGGCGGGTGCCCCGCGCCGGACTCGTGATGGCGGTGACGACCGTCGCGGGTTCGGTGGCCATCGGGGGGCTCGCGCAGGTGGCGTCCGTCGCCGCCGGGGCGTGTGTGGCCCTGCTCATCGGACTGCTGGCCGGGCTGGGCGGGGCCGTGAGCGGTGCGCTGGTGCAGGCGCAGACCGAACCCGCCTACGCCGGTCGGGTCATCTCGGTCTCGACCCTGGTCAGCTTCGGCGTCGCGCCGCTCACCTTCCCGGTGGTCGGCTGGGCCGTCGACCGGTGGGGCACCGGCCCGGTCTTCACGGCCTGCGCCGCGATCTGCGCCCTGAGCGGGATCATCGCCCTCTGCTCCCGTCCCCTGCGCCGCGCCGAGCTGCCGCGCTGAGCGGGCCGCTCGGATGCCTGGCAGGTCCGGCGGTTCGGAGCTGCTCCCGGTTCGGTGAGGCCGCTCAGAGACCCAGCTGCTTCGTCTCGCTCAGTTTCGCGATCGCGTCCTTGTCGCCCTCCAGCTCCACGTCGGCCGTCTTCTGCCGGCCGAGGACGAACATCAGCAGCTCCGAGGGCTCGCCGGTCACCGTCACGACCGGTGTGCCCCGGTGGGCGACCGCCGTCTGGCCGTCCGGGCGGCGCAGCACCAGGCCGGTCGGGGCGCCACGGCCGGCGAGGCGGGCGGTGCGCTCCAGGCGGGACCACAGGGCGTCCTGGAAGACCGGGTCCAGCGGGCGCGGCGTCCAGTCCGGCTGGGCCCGCCGCACGTCCTCGGTGTGGACGTAGAACTCGACCGTGTTCGACGCCTCGTCGATCTGCTTCAGCGCGAAGGGCGAGAAGCGTGGCGGGCCCGTACGGATCAGCTGGATCAGCTCCTCGTACGGCTTCTCGGCGAACTCCGCCTGCACCCGCTCCAGACGCGGCGCGAGCTGTTTGACCAGCAGCCCGCCCGCGGCGTCCGCGCGGCGCTCGCGCACCACCACGTGCGCGGCGAGATCACGGGTGTTCCAGCCCTCGCACAGGGTCGGGGCGTCCGGGCCCTCGGCCTCCAACAGGTCGGCGAGGAGAAGTCGTTCACGCTTGGCATGGGTCGACATGCCAGCAAGCCTACGACCGCCCCGGGAGCGCGCACAGTGGACACCGGCGGGCGGGGGAGCACGGTCCGGCCTGTGGACAACCGGCGGGTGCGTCCCACGGGCGCGGCACAATGGTCGGCATGACCAGCACGCCCCCGCCCAGCAGCCCCAGCGGCCTGGATCCCGAGATCGCCGCGCGTCTCAAGCGCAGCACCGACGGACTCGTCCCCGCCATCGCCCAGCAGTACGACACCGGTGAGGTGCTGATGCTCGGCTGGATGGACGACGAGGCGTTGCACCGCACCCTCACCACGGGCCGCTGCACGTACTGGTCGCGCAGCCGCCGGGAGTACTGGGTCAAGGGCGACACCTCCGGCCACTTCCAGTGGGTGAAGTCCGTGGCCCTCGACTGCGACGCCGACACCCTCCTGGTCCAGGTCGACCAGGTGGGCGCCGCCTGCCACACGGGCGCCCGCACCTGCTTCGACGAGGACGTGCTCCTCAAGGAGGCGGCCTCCGTGGACACCCAGGGCGCCGATTCCGGCGTACCGTCACTGGATCAGTAAGGTCAGCCGCCATGGACCTCGAGACGTTCCGCAAGCTGGCCACCGACCGCCGTGTCATCCCCGTCAGCCGCAAGCTCCTCGCCGACGGCGACACGCCGGTCGCGCTCTACCGCAAGCTGGCCGCCGAGCGCCCCGGCACCTTCCTCCTGGAATCCGCCGAGAACGGCCGCGCGTCCTTCTCGTGGTCCCGGTACTCCTTCATCGGCGTCCGCAGCCAAGCCACCCTGACGGAGCGCGACGGGCAGGCCCACTGGCTCGGCACCCCGCCCGTCGGCGTCCCCGCCGACGGGGACCCGCTGGCCGCCCTGCGCGCCACCATCGAGGCCCTGCACACACCGCACGGAGAGGGCCTGCCCCCGTTCACCGGAGGCATGGTCGGCTACCTCGGCTACGACATCGTGCGCCGCCTGGAGAAGATCGGCCCCGGTGAGCAGGACGACCTGAAGCTCCCCGAGCTGACCATGCTGCTCACCAGCGACCTCGCCGTCATGGACCACTGGGACGGCTCGGTCCAGCTGATCGCCAACGCCATCAACCACAACGACCTCGACACGGGAGTCGACGAGGCCTACGCGGACGCGGTCGCCCGTCTCGACGCCATGGAGGCCGACCTCTCCCGCGCGGTCTCCCAGCCGCCCGCCGCGCTCCCGCCCTCCGAGCTGCCCGAGTACACCGCCCTGTGGGGCGGCCCGGACTTCCAGGACGCCGTCGAGGACATCAAGGAGCGCATCCGGGCGGGCGAGGCCTTCCAGGTCGTCCCCTCCCAGCGCTTCGAAACGCCGTGCACGGCAAGCGCGTTGGACGTCTATCGCGTGCTGAGGGCGACCAATCCCTCCCCGTACATGTATCTCTTCCGCTTCGACGGCTTCGACGTCGTCGGCTCGTCTCCCGAGGCCCTGGTCAAGGTCGAGGACGGGCAGGCGATGGTGCACCCCATCGCGGGCACCCGGCCGCGCGGCGCCACCGTCCAGGAGGACCAGGCCCTCGCCGACGAGCTGATCGCCGACCCCAAGGAGCGCGCCGAGCACCTGATGCTCGTCGACCTGGGGCGCAACGACCTGGGGCGGGTCTGCGAGCCCGGCTCCGTCGAGGTCGTCGACTTCATGTCGATCGAGCGCTACTCGCACGTGATGCACATCGTGTCCACCGTGACCGGACGCGTCGCGGCGGGCCGTACGGCCTTCGACGTCCTCACCGCCTGCTTCCCGGCCGGCACCCTCTCCGGCGCCCCCAAGCCGCGCGCGATGCAGATCATCGACGAACTCGAACCGTCCCGGCGGGGACTGTACGGCGGTTGCGTCGGCTACCTCGACTTCGCCGGCGACTCCGACACCGCCATCGCCATCCGTACGGCCCTGCTGCGCGACGGCACCGCGTACGTCCAGGCGGGCGCCGGAATCGTCGCCGACTCGGACCCCGTCGCAGAGGACGACGAGTGCCGCAACAAGGCCGCCGCGGTCCTGCGCGCGGTGCACACCGCCAACCGGCTCGACCGGTAGAAGGCGGCGGAACCCGGGTCCTGCGGTACGAGTTCGGGCAATAGGACGAGGCTCACGTGAACCCCGGGTGACGGTTCGCCCGGGGTTCAGGCGATAGTGGAGTACGTGACAGCTGTACCTCCCCCCCGATCCGAAGCCGCGGGACCCGCCCGGTCCGGCCGCCGCAGCCTCGCCGTCGCCCTGCTCAGCGGCGCCCTCGGCGCGGCCGTGGCGCTGCTCTCCACCCGGCAGAGCTGGTCGGAGGGCACCGCGACGGTGGCCGGCGGCGCCTTCCCGCTGACCGCCAAGGGCAGCGACGTCACGGGCGTGCCCGCGGCGCTCGCCATAGTGGGCCTCGCCGCACTCGTCGCCGTCTTCGCCGTCCGCAGCTCCGGGCGCTTCCTCGTCTCCGCCCTGCTCGCGCTCTCCGGCGCGGGCACGGTCGTGGCGGCGGTGCTCGGCGCGAGCGACAACTCCGCCCTCGACGAGAAGGCCGCGGCCGCCTCCGGCGACACCGCCGCCACCGCGAGCGCCCTCAGCCACACCGGCTGGCCCTACGCGGCCGCGGCGGGTGGCGCGCTCATCCTCCTCGCGGGGCTGCTCGCGCTGCGCTACGGACGGCTGTGGCCCGCGATGTCCGGCCGCTACGAGCGCGACGGGACGCCCCGGCCGCGCAAGGCCAAGCCGGTCGACCCCGACCGGCCCGAGGACATCTGGAAGGCGCTCGACCGGGGCGAGGACCCGACGGGACCGGATCCGGCCGGGACCTAGGTCCTGTCGTCAAATTCCCGTCGTCCGCCCGGAGGGCGGGCCCTGCGGCGTCAGGTGCGTGCTCTCGGCGTGCCGGGCACAGGCCCTCGT